>CAXBRX010000114.1:0-9246 GCA_963977835.1 uncultured Derxia sp. | reverse complement strand
GCCGCGGTCAGACCTTTGAACGAATCGTGTGCGCGCATCAACGAAAGCGAGCACAAGCCGGCGTTGATCAAGCAAAAACTCGAAGACTTGCGCGTGCACGACGCGGCGGGTGCGGCGAAGGCACCGTGACCGCTCTTCGCGCATGAATGGCATGCGGCTTGCGGCCATCATTGTCGGCATCATCGGCGCGGCAGCGCTCGGTGGCGCGGTCTGGTTGCTTGCCATCACCACTGCGTTTTATTTCAGCGACCAGTACGCGCCTCATTCCTCAATGATGCCGAGTTACCGTGCCGGCAATGTGGAGGCCGACGGCTCGGCCATCTTCGTGCCGGCGCTGATGGCCTTGTTCGTGGCGGTGTACTTTCTCAAATTCGCCTGGAATCTTTGGCGCAAGCCCTAGTCCATTTCGAAGCGAGCGTGCCCATGAGCAAACCGAGAAGCCATCCACCCACCTGGCTCGACGCGCCGGAAGACCATGATTTTCCCGCAGCGGAATCGTATTTGCGCCTGATCTACACGCCGCGCAAAGCGCAGGCCCTGGTCGAAAAACTGCGCGCCGCACCGGGCACCTTGTTCAAGGCCAAGGACATTTTTCGCGCGTCCGGCTTGTCGCTGCTGGGCGTGAGCAATTCGCATGTCGAGAAAGACCTGCGCAAGATCCGCAGCGGCGTGTCGCTCTCGCCGTTGCTGTTGGTGCGCGACCGCCGCAATGGCAAAGTCGTCGTCGCCGATGGCTACCATCGCTTGTGCGCCGTCTACAAGCATGACGAAGACGCCTGGATTCCGAGCCGGATCGTCTGAGCCTCGCTGAGGCGCGCACGCGTCGCCGCGCAGAGAAAACTTGCGCAAACGCGTCATGAAGCGCGACTCCATCAGGGCGGTGCTTCCGCATTGCGGTTATAAAGGGTCGGTCTTCCCATCACCGATCGCGGCCGCGCCTCATGTCCTTGTACCGTCTACGCACACGCGGCGATTGCCTTGTGCTCCTTGGTGTCTGCACGCTGATCGCGGTTCTCGGGGTGGCGTTGCTGGTGTATCAGGCGCAGCCCTTGCCGACACGTGCCGATGCGTTCACACAAGTCTCGGGCGTGCTGGAGGAAGTCGTCGGCAAAGGCAGTGCGCGCCAGCACGCGTGGGCCCGGTTTCGCGTCGTCGGCGATGCGCGCACCTTCGAGAACCGTTCGCGCGGGATCCATGACGCCGCGCAATGGTGGACCGTGTACCGAACCAAGATCACCTTCTACGTGCTGAACTCGCCGCGCGAGGCCGGCACCGACGAAGACCCGATATGCGCCTATGCCTTGATGGTCGACGACCGTCCGACGCGATCGCTGACGAGCGAGATCGAGGCGGTGAATGCGGGCAGCAAACCCTGGGGCGCCTGGATCGCCTTGTGCGTCGCAATCCTGGGTTATGTCGGCGCTGCGCTGGCATGGCGGCGTGTATCGCGCACCGGCGCCGGTGTGTAAGCTGGCGTCATGACGCGATACCTCGCATTCTTGCGCGGCGTGAGTCCGATGTACGTCACCATGCCCGATCTCAAACGCAGCTTCGAAGCAGCGGGGTTCGGTGCGGTCAAGACCATCCTCGGCAGCGGCAATGTGGCTTTCGATGCGAGCGTCGGCGACTCGGCCACGCTGATGCGCCGGGCCGAGGCCGCCATGCAGGCCGAACTTGGGCGCAGTTTTCCAGTGCATTTACGCAGCGCCGCAGCCGTGCAACACCTGGTCGATTCCGATCCGTTTGCGGGGCTGGACGCGCCGGCACAAGGCAAGCGCGTGGTGACCTTCCTGCGCGCCGAAGCGCCCGCGAGCCTGCGTCTGCCCATCGTGGAAGACGGTGTGCACATCCTGCGCACGGTCGGCTGCGAAGTCTTCACGGTGTACGAGCCGCATCCGAAAGGCCCGGTGTTCATGTCCTTGTTGGAGCGCGTGCTGGGCAGCGACATCACCTCGCGTACCTTCGACACCTTGAAGAAATGCGCGCGCGCCTGAGCGCCGCGGCCGGTTTTACGCGCGCATGAGCGGCGCGCATTGCGCCATCCACGCCTGCAAGCGTTCGATGACCCAGGCCGGGTCATCGAGCGGCAGATCATGTCCGGCGGTCGGATGTTGCACATGGGGCAGGCCCCATGCCTGCGCGAGCCGCGCCGAGCAGACCGGATCGACCAGGCCGTCGCGCGCGCTCGACAACACCAACATCGGCAGTGATGGTGCGGCGCGCGGCGCGCGAAACCGTGCGGCGGCGATCAATTGGCGCAGCGCATTTGCGCGTGAGACCGGGCGTTCGAGGCGCCAGCGCGTCCAGTCTGCGAGCAGGCCCGCGTCGCGTGGGCTGCGGCTGGTGATGCTGAACACGGCTTCTTCCCAGCGCGCGGGCGTCGCGCCCAGCACGGCCAGGCGCAACAAACGCGGATAGCAGGCCGGCCGCAAGCGCTCGTGCAGCCGCGCAAACGGCCGCAGACTCGTGTTGACGAGCACGCAGGCCTCGATCTCTTCGGGATGACGCGTGGCCCAGGCCACCGCGGCCATCGCGCCCAACGACAGCGCAAACAATCGGTAAGGCGGCGCCACTCCCGCGGCACGCAATTGCGCGCGGCAATCTTCGGCCATCGCCGTCACGTCGAGCGGACTCGCGCTCAGGTGCAGTCGTCCGTTGCCAGGCAGGTCGGGCGTATGCACTTCGGCCGGTGCAAGCGCTGCACCCAGCCGCGCGGGAAAGTCGCCCCAATGGCGCGCATCGCGCGTCAGGCCGCGCAGCAGGATCCAGCGCGCCGGCGTGTTCATGCGGCACGCTCGCGGCGTTTGTACCAAAGCGCGTGCGCCTGGGCTTCGTGTTCATCGCGGGCAGCGCCGGTCGGCTGCCAATGCGCATGGCTGTCGGCCGCGCGCGCGAGGAAATCGAGCAGGACGGCATGGCGCCTCAGCACGCGCTGCTGGCGATGATTGATCAAGGGGTTGAAGATGCCGTGGCGCGAAAACAATTGGCGCGGGTTCTTCTTGACCCAAAGCCAGGAGCCCATTTCGAGCGTCAGCGGCAGCAGCGTGCGCGCAGGGTTTTGGCAGGCTTGCAGGTAAAGATGATCCCAAAGGTCGCCATGCGCGAGGTATTGCCGGCTTTGCGGCTCGAACACATACCGGTGCTGGGCATGGGTCTGATCGAAGATCGTCTTGAGCGCATGCATGTCGGCCAGATGCGCGATCGGCTGCGCGGTATGCGCAAACGGAAACCAGAGCCGGTCGTTCACGCCGAAGCCCGAATGGCAATCGACCGCGATCGCGAAGCGGCGGTTGAGCATTTCTTGTTCGACGACTTCGCATAGCGCCCGGCTTTCGGCTTCCATCGGTGCGTCGGGCGCGCCGCGGTACCAGGGCAGGGCGGCGCTCGTGCGCTGGCCACCGATCAGAAACGGCACATGCTCGCGCGCATCAATCGGCGCATTGCGCATCAGATCGACGCCGTTGGGGTTGGCGCGCGTGCCGCGCGCGAGACCGCCCGGGTTCACGATCGGCATGAAGACCATGCGCAAGGTGTCGAGCTGGCGATGCAGCAAACTGTCCCAGCGCAGTCGCGCCACCAGGCTGCGCAAATGCGCGATCACGACCGCCGCGCCGATGCGTTCCAGACCGTGCACGCCACCGAAATAACCGACCGCGGGCACCGACGGGTCGGGATTGCCGAGTGCAATCGCCCAGACCGGCAGGCGTTCGCCATCGAGCGCAACCTCGCAGACGACCCGCGCGTCGACATGCGGCCCGGCGCCGTCCACGAGGCGGGCCAGGTCTTCGAGTTCGGGCGGGGCGCTGGCGCGGGCGGCGGAAACGGACATCGGCAGACGGTACGAAGGCGCCGGCCAACATGGCGCGCCATGCCGCGATTCTTACCCGAGGCGCATGGCGTTTGCCACCGCAGACACGAAACTGTCATGCGGCGTCGTTAGCGTGAACGACCCGCATCGTCCTGGCTGCGCGCAGCCGGTTGGAGTCCGCGCCATGTATCTCGCCTACCGCCGCTTCGTGACTCACCCCATGCTCGCCTTGGGCAGCACTTTGTTGTGGGGCGTGGTCGAATTGCTGGCGTTGTGGCGGGCGCGACGCCGGTTCTGACGCCGCGCCCGAAACTGCGCACCGCTCATTTCTTGGCGGACGCCTCGGAGGGCATGTCGAAGTCCGTGTAGCCGGTGCGCCAGGTATCGCCTTCGTCGGTCGAGAGATTGACGCTGAAGATGCTGCCGGTTTCGACCGACACCAGACGGCCCGAGGGCAGCGCGGTCAGTGTGCCGCGCGTCCTTTCTTTGCGCGGCAACCAGGTCTGACCGCCGTCCTTGCTCGCATTGAGTTCGACGTTGGTCAGCATTTCGATCGAGCGCACGAGCATGGTTCCCGAGCGCAGACGCATGGGCGGCGATTCTCGGACCGAATTCTTCGGTTTCACCTCGGTCCAGGTCTTCCCTTGGTCTTGACTCAAATACAACTCGGCGAACATGCCGGCGAGGCCTGAACCGCCCGGAACCAGGATGCCCAGGCTGCCGTCGGGATTCGCAACGATGTTGGAGATATGCCTTTCCTTGGGGGCGGTCATGCTGCGCCATTGGCCGCTGGCGTAATCGAGATGATTGAGTTTGCCGTCGCTGGTCGCATAACTGAATCCATCGGCACGGCGCCACGGCCAGAACATGTCTTGGCCGCTCCAGAAGCTGAACCCCACCGATTCTTTGCGCACCGGCTGCCAATCGCCGTTTTCGAGGAATAGCGAGCGATAGATCGTCAACTCATCCTTGCGCTGCTGGGCCACATACCAGCCATGGACCTCGTCGCCCGCGATGAAGACCAGATTGCCCGCCGGCAGATTGCCCGTATTCATCGGAACGAAATCGTGCCCGCCCGGCGGCAGGCGCAGCAAGGTGTTGAATTCGCCGACCGCGAGCAGCACCGCGTCGTTGGTCTTGACCGGCATCACATCGAGCAAGGATTCGAGCCCTGGCGAGCGCACCGCGCGCCATTGCGCCTTGGGCGTGCGCAGGATGACTGACCCAAGACGGCTGGCGCCGAGCAAGGTGCCATCGTCGGCTTCCACGGGGTGGTCGAAGCCCACCGGGCGGCTCAACGCAAAGGCTTCCACATTGTCGTCGGCATGCCGCGGACCGGACCAACCGGCAACCGTGCCGTTTTTGAACAGCGTGGCGTACTCGGGCGCATAGCGGTCGATCAGAGGTTTGTTCGACGTGATCTTGACGCTGCGTCCGATGACCACTTTTACGCTGACGGGCGTGAGCACCAGGCGGCCGAGGTCGACCGTCTGCCCGCGCGCGACCTTGAATCGGCCGATCAATTCACGCGAGCCGGCGCCGAGATCGATCCGACGATTGCTCGTGGTGTCGGAGAAATGCGCAAATTCGTATTCGCCTTCGGGCAGCATGCCGACGAACAAGGCGGTATCGCGCGACAAGCCAGGCGCGATCTGGTTGAGCGCATGCTGCTCGCCGGCTTTTTGCGCGCCGGAAGGCGTGACCTGCTGGACGATCAGGTTGTTGAAGCCCCTGACCAAAGTGGTGTTGGCCGTGATGCTGACGATGACCGTGGCGGCATCGGCACGCGGAGCGTCCTTGATCGGATCGGGCGCGCGCGTCACGGTATTGCAGGCGCCGAGCAGCAGCGCGGCGATGAACGGGAGCGCCGGACGAAGCCAGCGCGTAAGACGGGTCGAGAGCATGGGATCGGTTTTCGAGTGAGGGCCGGCGGCATGTGCGCCAGCGCGCTACAGACAATAGCCTGCCCGTCTGCGCCTCCCCTATGATGCGCATCACCCGCATGGCGCAAAGGTGCTCTGCCGCGCCACATTCTGGAAGCCGCACTCTATGTCCGACGATAAAAATCAGCCCGTTTCCGACAGCCTCGGCCAGCTCACGCAACGATTGCGCGAATTCACAGGCGTGCGCGATTGGCGGCAATTCAACTGCCCCAAGAACCTCGTCATGGCGCTGACCGGCGAGGCCGGCGAACTCGCGGCCGAGTTTCAATGGTTGACGCTCGAACAAAGCGAGGCGCCCGAGCCCGAGCGCCTTGCGCGCATCCAGGCCGAGACCGCCGATGTGCTCGTCTACCTCGTGCAATTGGCTGACCGCCTGGGCTTCGATCTGATCGAAGCGGCCAATGCCAAGATCGATCGCAACGAAGAGCGTTACCCGGCCGACAAGGTGCGCGGCTCGGCCAAGAAGTACAACGAATACTGAGCCGCAGCCGGGCGCGCTGCGTTGCGTCGGGTGTGCGTGATAGACCTGCTTGATGGCAGGGTCGGGCCGGCGGTACAACGCCAAACGCGGGTCGGCGCCGTTGCGTCGGCCACCCTCACGTCAGGAGGTCCGTCATGGCCGGCAATACCGTTCGCTTGCATCGTGTCCTGCGCGCGCCGCCCGAGCGCGTCTACCGCGCCTTTCTCGACCCGCATGCGCTCGTCAAATGGCTGCCGCCGCATGGGTTCACGGCCGAAGTGCATCAGCTCGATGCGCGCGTCGGCGGCAGTTATGCCATGAGCTTCACCAATTTCTCGAACGGGCAGCGCCATTCTTTCGGCGGCGAATACCTCGAACTCGTGCCGCCGACCCGGCTGCGCCATACCGACCGGTTCGACGACGCAAACCTGCCGGGCCAGATGCAGACCACCATCGAGCTGAAAGCGGTGTTTTGCGGGACCGAACTCAGCGTGGTGCAAGAAGGCATTCCCGAGATGATTCCGCCGGAGGCCTGTTACCTCGGCTGGCAGGAATCACTGGTGTTGCTCGCGCAATTGGTCGAAGCCGAAATCCCCGCCGAATGAAAGGAAACGCGATGATCAATCCGGTTGGTTGGTTCGAGATCTATGTGAACGACATGCCGCGTGCCAAGGCGTTTTACGAACAAGTGTTTGCGGTCGCGTTGACCCGGCTCGATGCGCCCGATCTCGAGATGTGGGCATTCTCGATGGGCGAGCAGACTTACGGCGCTTCGGGCGCACTCGTGAAGATGGATGGCGTGAAAGCCGGCGGCAACAGCGTGCTCGTGTATTTCAGTTGCACCGATTGCGCGGTCGAGGCCGCGCGCGTGGTCAAGGCCGGTGGCCGATTGCAGCGCGAAAAAATGTCGATCGGCCAATACGGCTACATCGCATTGGCCTTCGATACCGAAGGCAATATGTTCGGCCTGCATTCGATGCAATGAGTCGGCGCGCGGGCGCGGCGCCGGCTCATTGCTGCGCGCCGCTCAAAGCTTTTGCAACGCCTGCTTCACGTAATTGACGCCCGGCCCGTTGGGCGCGAGTTCCAGATAGGTCTTGAACGCAGCACGCGCTTTGTCGGCCTGGCCGCTGCGCGCGTACGCGTCGCCGAGGTTGAGATAAGCGATGGCGCGCGACGGGTCCATCTTCAAGGTGTTCTCGAACCAGCGTGCGGCCTCGGCGAATTTCTCCTGCTTGAAATACACGAAGCCGAGGTTGTTGGCCGCGAGCGCAAAGTCGGGCCGCAGCTTGAGCGCTTCGGTGAATTGCACCTCGGCCGCCGCGTATTGTTTTTCGCGGTAAAGCTGCAAGCCGCGATCGTTGGCGCGCTGCGCTTGTTGCCGCACCGAGGTGGGCACCGGCGCGGGCGGCACGATCTTCTGCTCGCTGCCTTGCAAGTCCTTGATGGCCACCGGTGCCGGCGGCGCAGCCTTGGCCGCGGGTTTGGCGGTGCTGGGTGCGGGCGTGGGTGCGCGCGTCGCGTCGAGCTTGTTGTTGAGGGCGATCGCCTCGCCCGACAATTGCGCGGTTTGCGGGCTCAGGAATTCGGTTTCGTTGGGCAGCTCGAAAACGAAATCGCCGCCTTCGGAACCCGGCAGGCTGCCGAAAGCCGGCGTCTGTTGCGACACCGCGGCAACGGCCGGCCCCACATACGCGGCCAGTTCGGTCGCGGTGATGAGGCCATCGCCATTGAGGTCGGCCTTGCCTTGCAGGCCTTGCAGCAAGGTCCACGAGAAGATCGAATGCCCGCCCGGCCCGCCGTCGGCCACCAATTGATCGGTGCCGCCTGCGGTCAGCATCTGGCGGCCGATGCGGCGCGCGTTTTCCTTGAGGAAGTTGCCGCCGCCGCGGGTCAGCCCCAGGCCGCTGTAGCAGGCATCCATCACGAACAGCACATGCTTGGCGGTCAGGCTTTCGGCGATGTTCTGGATCTCGGTCATCGGGATCGCGTCGGTCGCAAACTGGTTCGGATCGGAATCGGCCGGCACGATGTAGCCGAGGTCGCGCCCCGAACTGAGTTTGCGGGTGGCGCCGTGGCCGGCGAAGAAGACGAAGATGCGGTCGTTCGGCGCAACGCCGCCATGGGCGAGCTTGTCGTGGAAGGTCGCGAGGATGTTGTTGCGCGTCGCGTCCGCGTTTTCGAGCGAGAACACATGGTCGGACGCGAAGCCGAAGCGCTCGACCAGCGTCTGGCGGATGGCCTGGGCGTCGCTGACCGCGTATTGCAGCTTGGGCCATTTGGCGTAGTTGTCCACGCCGATCACCACCGCCCACGAAGCGCCGTATTCGGTCGTGATGACCGGTTTCTCGGCCGCTTTGGCGGCGGCATTGGCGGGCACTTTGAATCCGGTGCCGTCCCAGCCGGCGAATTGATAGCCCTCGGCCGACAGGCGTTCGAGCACGATCGGCAAGGCCTTGACCGAGCGCTCGTGGATGTCATGGAACAAGATGATGCCGCGGCCTTCCTTGTCGACCTGGCGCAGCACCCGGTCGGCAATCGACTTCGGCACCGGGTCGGCCCAGTCGAGCGAATCGATGTTCCACATCATCGATTTCAGATGCGCTTGCGACAGCAATTGCCGCCCTTCGGCATTGCGCGCGCCATAAGGGAAACGGAACAGATCCGAGCGTTTGTCGTCGACCGCCTTGAGCAGCGCGTCGGTGTCGAAGATCTCGGACTTCAGGCTGTCGCCGCTCTCTTTTGAGAGTTGCGCATGCGTGAAGCTGTGGTTGCCCACCGCATAGCCTTCTTCCATCAGGCGGCGCGATACCTCGGCGCCGCCATTGAGTTTGGGTTTGCCGTCGGCGTCGAGCTTGCCGAGGTTGCGGCCGACTTCGAAGAAGATTGCGGGCGCGTCGTATTGCTTGAGGATGGCGACGATCTCGTCGGAATACACGCGGTGCGGGCCGTCGTCGAAAGTCAGGACCACGGTCTTTTTGGGCAAGCCGCGGCCGAAGATTTCTTCGTTCTCGTCGCGCGCCTTGGCGTCGGCC
>CAXBRX010000113.1:0-9263 GCA_963977835.1 uncultured Derxia sp. | reverse complement strand
CCGCCCCAACATTACGCCAAGGGCAACTACTTCAGCTGCGCGGCGAAGGCGCCATTCTCGCGGCTGATCTATCCGGTACCCGAGCCGGGCGGGCTCGGCGTACATCTGACGCTCGACCTCGCCGGGCAAGCGCGCTTCGGACCCGACGTGGAATGGGTGGAGCGCGTCAGCTACGAGGTGGACCCGCGCCGTGCCGAGCGTTTCTACGCCGCGATCCGGCGCTACTGGCCCGGCCTGCCCGACGGCGCCCTGACCCCGGCCTATGCCGGCATCCGCCCCAAGCTGACCGGTCCGGGCCAGCCGGCCGCCGATTTCCGCATCGACGGCCCGGCGGTCCACGGCATCCCCGGCCTGGTCAACCTGTTCGGCATCGAATCGCCGGGGCTGACGTCCTGCCTCGCGCTGGCCGATGAAGTCGTAAACGCCCTGGCCTGAAGCGCTCAGGCCGCGGCGGCGCGGGCGCTGTCTCCTTGCAGGAGCACGCGCGCAAAGACGTCGTGGTCCACATTGCCGCCGCTCACGACGGCGCCCACGGTCTGGCCTTGCAGGCGGGCGCGGATTTTGTAGGCGGCCGCGAAGGCGGCAGCGCCGGCCCCTTCGGCGACGTTGTGGGTGTCGACGAACAATTGCTTCATTGCCGCGCCAACTTCGTCGTCGCTGACTTGCACGATGTCGTCGACATGTTCGAGGATGAGGGCGAGCGCTTGCGGGTCGGGCACGCGGCAGGCCATGCCGTCGGCGATCTCGGTGGTGACGGGCGCATCGATGGCGCGCCGCGCCGCGAACGACAAGGCGTAGGCGGGTGCCTGCGCGCTGACCACGCCGACGATCTTGCAGCGCAAGCCCAAGGCCTTGCGCGCCGCGATCGCCGCGCAAATGCCCGAGCCTTGGCCGATCGGCACGAAGACGGTGTCGAGCTTGGGCACGGCGGAAAAGAATTCGAGCCAATACGAAGCCACGCCGAGCAACAGATCGCGATGGAAGGACGGCACCATGTGCAGGCCTTGCGCTTGCGCCAAGGCTTGCGCATGTTCGCGGCTGGCCTGGAAGTCGTCGCCATGTTCGATCAGCGTGACGCCCAGCGTGCGCATGGCAGCGTTCTTCTCGACGCTGTTGCCGCGCGGCACGACGATGGTGGCGGCCAAGCCCGCACGGCGCGCGGCGAGGCCCACCGATTGACCATGATTGCCGCGCGTGGCGCAGATGACGCCGGTGCAGCCCGGCTCGCGAGCGCGCAGCGCATCGAAGTACACCAGGCCGCCGCGGATCTTGAACGCGCCGACCGGCGTGTGATTTTCGTGCTTGAGATAGATGGGCGTGCCCATGCGCTCGCGCAGCAAAGGCCAGGCATGGGTCGGCGTCGGCAGCATGCTGCGGTAGACGATGCGCGCGGCGGCGCCGAGTTCTTCGAGGCTGGGCAGCTCCATGCTGGTGGCCTTTGCGTCAATGCGCAGGCGCAGGCTCGGCCAGCGCGTGGTGCAGGCATTCGCCGAGCAAGGCCACGCCTTGCCGGATGCGTTCGGCGGGCACGGTCACGAAGGCCAGGCGCAGCGTGCGCGGATCGGGCGAGGTGTTGGCATAGAACGGCGCGCCCGGCACATAGGCGACGTTGTGCGCAATCGCCTGTTGCAACACCGCGCTGGCATCGAGCGGATCGGGCAGGCGCATCCAGATGAACATGCCGCCTTCGGGGCGGTTCCATTGCACGCCGGCCGGCATGTGCTGGTCGAGCGCATCGAGCATGGCCTGGCATTGGCCCGCGTAAAGCGCGCGAATCTTCGGGATGTGGGTGTCGAGCAGGCCGGTGCGCACGGTTTCGTAGGCGATGCGCTGGGTGAGGCTCGGCGTGTGCAGATCGGCCGCCTGTTTGGCTTGCGCGAGTTTGCGCAACAACGCGGGCGGGGCGATCAGATAGCCCAGGCGCATGCCCGGCGCGAGCACCTTCGAGAACGAACCCAGACGCACCACGCCATCGGGATTCATCGACAACAAAGACGGCAATTGTTCGCCGCTGTAGCTGAGCTCGCCGTACGGGTCGTCCTCGACGATCAGCACCCCGCGCGCCTGCGCGGTGGCGACCAGGGCGCGACGGCGTTCGATCGGCATGCGCCGCCCGGTCGGGTTCTGGAAATTGGGCTGGGCATACAAAAAGCGAGCGCCTTGCGTGAGTTCGGGCGTCATCGCATCAGGGATCAGGCCCAGGTCGTCGGTGGGCACCGAGACATAACGCGGCTCGAACATCGAGAAGGCTTGCAACGCACCCAGATAGGTCGGGGTTTCGACGAGCACCGGCGCGCCGGCATCGATGAGTACCTTGCCGAGCAGATCGAGCGCTTGTTGCGAGCCGGTGGTCAACATCACGCACTCGGCCGCGACGCCGTTGCGCGCCGCGATCCATTCGCGCAAGGGGCTGTAGCCTTCGGTCGGGCCGTATTGCAGCGCGCCGTGCGGATCATCCGCAAACACGCGCCGGCTGGCCTGTTCGATCGCTTCGACCGGAAAGCTTGCGGGCGAGGGCAGGCCGCCTGCGAAGGAAATGACCTCGGGACGCTCGGTGACTTTGAGAATTTCGCGGATGGCGGAACTCGTGAGTTGCTCGGCACGGCGTGACAGCGTCCAGGACATGGGAACCTTCTTTCGAACGAACAGGATCAGACGGCCTTGAAAAAACAGGCGCCCGGGCGACTGGCCGTCGCGTGGTCCGGGCGTCGGTGGCTCAGGCCACTTCGGCGATGAGCTCGATCTCGACGCAGGCGCCGAGCGGAATCTGCGCGACACCGAAGGCGCTGCGCGCATGCTTGCCGGCATCGCCGAACACTTCCACGAGCAGTTCGGAGCAGCCGTTGGTGACCAGGTGCTGCTCGGTGTAGTCGGGCGTCGAATTGACGAGCGACATGACCTTGACGATGCGCTTGACGCGGCCGAGGTCGCCCAGATGGGTTTGCAAGGTGGCGAGCAGGTCGATCGCGATCGCGCGTGCCGCGGTCTTGCCTTCTTCGGTGCTCAGGTCCTTGCCCAATTGGCCGACCCAGGGCTTGCCGTCTTTCTTGGCGATGTGGCCCGAGACGAAGACCAGATTGCCGGTTTGCGCGGCCATGACATAAGCGGCGGCCGGGGCGCCGGCGGTCGGAAGGGTGATGCCGAGGGTTTGCAGACGTTGGGCGATGCTCATGCTTGGATTCCCGAGGAGGGCGCATTCATCGAATGCGCGGTGGTTGGAGTACCGGCAGCATAGTTCATGCGCCGGCTCCGTTCAGCAGCGCGAGTTCCAGATAACGCGCACCGGCAATGGGGTTGTCGTAATACGGCGCGATGTCGCGAAAGCCCAGGCGTTCGTACATCGCGATCGCGGTCTGCATGCTCGGCAAGGTGTCGAGGCGGATCGCCGCATAGCCGGCGGCACGCGCGAAATCGAGCGCCGCCGCGGTCAGTCGCGCGCCAAGCCCGGTGCCGCGTGCCGGGGCGCGCACATACAAGCGCTTGAGTTCGGCCAAGCGGCGGCCATCGGCGGATGCCAGCGGCCGCACGCCCACGCAGCCCAGTGCCTGCCCGTGCGCGTCGAGCGCGAGCAGCAGCCGGCCGTGCGGCGGTGCATAGGCGCCAGGCAGGCCGGCGAGTTCTTGGTCGAAGCCTTGAAAGCACAGCTTGAAGCCGAGCGTGTTCGCGTATTCGAGGAAGAGCGCACGCGCCGCTTCGATGCGGTCGGGCGTATCGGCGAGGACGAGGTGGACGGTCATGTCGGGCTGGGGTCGGACTTCACTGTAGTCAATTAGACCGGTACAGTACCGGTACAGTCTGCGGACAAATCCAGACAACTGGCCCGGTGCGCGATGTTGCGCCGCATTGCGTGCGGCAAACGTACGCCGGGCCTTCACGCAAGGCTTGCCATGCAAATGCACGATCTTCCGGTTGCGGTCAGCGGCACCCTCGTCGATCAATTGGTCGACGAGGCGCGCGCCCGCATCGATCAGCGCTTGTGGCGTCCGGGCGCACGCCTGCCGTCCATCCGCGAGTTGGCGCAATCGCGCAAGGTGTCGCGCTTCACGGTGGTGGAAGCCTACGACCGCTTGGTCGCGCTCGGGCTTGTCGAAGCGCGGCGCGGGTCGGGCTTTTTCGTGCGCAAGCCGGCGCAGCGCGCCACCCGCGCGGCGACGCTGCCCGCGGTCGGCTCCGACATCGATGTGGTCTGGTTGCTGCGCAACATGTTCGGCGCGGCGGCGCTCGCCCAGCCGCCCGAGCGTTCGCCAGGCCTGGGCTACTTGCCGCCCGACTGGTACGACGGCGAAATGGTCGCGCGTGCGGTGCGCGCGGTGGGGCGTCAGGCGGCGTCGGTCATGGTCGGGTCGGGCACGGCCGAAGGCTATCTGCCTTTGCGCGAGCAATTGGCGCAATTGCTGGCCGAGCGCGAAATCGGCGCGGCGCCCGAACAGATCGTGCTGACCTCGGGCGTGACGCAAGCCATCGACCTCGTCGCGCGCGAGCATCTGCATCCGGGCGATACGGTGCTGGTCGAAGACCCGGCCTGGTTCCTGATGTTCGGCCGTTTCGCGCGTGCCGGGGTGCGCGTGGTCGGCGTGCCGCGGCTGCCCGACGGCCCCGATACCGTGGCGCTCGCGCGCATCGCGGCCGAGGTCAAGCCCAAGTTGTTCGTCGTCAATTCGGTCTGCCATAACCCGACCGGATCGATGCTTTCGCTGGCGACCGCGCATGCCATCCTCAAGATCGCGGAAACGCATGATTTTCTGATCGTCGAGGACGACATCTACGGCGATTTCGCGCCCGCCGATGCGCGCGCGGTGCGGCTTGCCAGCCTCGATCGTCTGGCGCGCGTGATCTATTGCGGCGGCTTTTCCAAGACCCTCGCGCCGAATCTGCGCGTGGGGTTTCTGGCCGGCGCCCCGGCGCGCATCGAACCCTTGATCGAGCACAAGCTGTTGTCGTCGCTCGCGACGCCCGAACTCAACGAGCGCGTGGTTTGCAAAGTGCTCGCCGACGGCCGGTATGCGCGCCATGTGGAACGGGTGCGCGCCCGTCTGGACGGCCTGCGCGACAAGACCATCCGCGCGCTGGAGCGCCACGGGTTCAAGGTGCCGCATGTGGCGCGCGGCGGCAGTTTTTTGTGGGCCGATGCGGGTTGCGACACCAACCGCATCGCGGCGGCGGCCCAGGCGGCGGGCATCGTCGCGGCGCCGGGCTCCTTGTTCAGCCCGAGCCAGGGGCCGTCGACCTTCATGCGCTTCAACATCGCAACCAGCCAGCGCGCCGAGGTGTTGGCCTTGCTGGCGCGCTCGCGGCCGGGCTGATTCTGACGACCGGCTCTTGAAAGGGCACAATCCGCCCCCAGTTTTGCGCGCGTGACCCGCCGGCCGGATGCCGGACGCGGTCTGCCAGACACTCAGTTTCGCCTACGACCACCATGAACGACACCACGATGACCGAACAATCCAAGCAAACACTGGGCTTTCAGGCCGAGGTCAAGCAACTGCTGCAGTTGATGATCCATTCCTTGTATTCGAACAAGGAGATCTTCCTGCGCGAATTGATCAGCAACGCGAGCGACGCCTGCGACAAGCTCAAATTCGAAGCCCTGGCCAAGCCCGAGCTGTACGGCGACGACGCGGCACTCGCGATCCGCGTCGGTTTCGATGCCGCGGCGCGCACCATCACCATCAGCGACAACGGCATCGGCATGAGCCGCGCCGAAGCGATCGAGCATTTGGGCACGATCGCGAAATCGGGCACCAAGGAATTCTTCTCGCGCTTGTCGGGCGACCAGCAAAAGGACGCGGCCTTGATCGGCCAGTTCGGCGTCGGCTTTTATTCGAGCTTCATCGTCGCCGACAAGGTCACGGTCGAAACCCGTCGCGCGGGCGAAGCCCAGGGCGTGCGCTGGGAATCGGGCGGTGCGGGCGATTTCACGATCGAAGACATCGAATTGCCCAAACGCGGCACCAGCATCACCTTGCATTTGCGCGAAGGCGAAGACGATTTCCTCAACGCCTGGCGCATCAAATCCATCATCCGCAAGTATTCCGATCATGTCGCGCTGCCCATCCTCATGAAGAAGGAAGAATGGGACGCGGAGAAGAACGAGACCGTGGTCAAGGACGAGGAAGAGACCGTCAACCAGGCCTCGGCGCTCTGGACGCGCAGCAAGAGCGACATCACCGACGAGCAATACCAAGAGTTTTACAAGCATGTCGCGCACGATTTCGAGGCGCCGCTCGCCTGGACCCACAACCGCGTCGAAGGCCGCAGCGAATACACGCAATTGCTCTACCTCCCGGGCAAGGCGCCGTTCGATTTGTGGGACCGCCAACAGCGCAAGGGCATCAAGTTGTACGTCAAGCGCGTGTTCATCATGGACGACGC
The DNA here is from genome assembly GCA_963977835.1 of uncultured Derxia sp. Taxonomy (GTDB): domain Bacteria; phylum Pseudomonadota; class Gammaproteobacteria; order Burkholderiales; family Burkholderiaceae_E; genus CAXBRX01. The sequence continues at coordinate 2,891 of CAXBRX010000113.1, read as the reverse complement.
CGAGCAATTGATGCCGGTGTATCTGCGCTTTGTGAAAGGCCTCGTCGATTCAGCCGATCTGCCGCTCAATGTGAGCCGCGAAATCCTGCAGGAAAGCAAGGACGTCAAGGCGATCCGCGAAGGCTGTACCAAGCGTGTGCTCGGCATGCTCGAAGACCTGGCCGAGAACAAGAAGGACGATTACGCGAAGTTCTGGGGCGAGTTCGGCCAGGTGCTCAAGGAAGGCATCGGCGAAGACCACGCCAACCAGGAGCGCATCGCCAAGCTGCTGCGGTTTGCTTCCACCCGTAATACCGACGCCGCGCAAAACGTGTCCTTGGGCGACTATGTGGCGGCGATGAAGGAAGGCCAGGACAAGATTTATTACGTCACCGCCGAAAGCTGGGCCGCGGCCAAGTCGAGCCCGCATCTCGAAGTGTTCCGCAAAAAGGGCGTCGAGGTGCTGTTGCTGACCGACCGGGTCGATGAATGGATGCTGAGCTTCCTGAACGAGTTCGATGGCAAGGCGCTGGTCTCGGTCGCCAAGGGCGGACTCGATCTGGGCACGCTGCAAGACGAAGAGGAAAAGAAGCAGCAGGAACAGACCGAAGGCGAATTCAAGGACGTGGTCGAGAAGCTCAAGGAAGCGCTCAAGGACCGCGCCAAGGATGTGCGCGTGACGCTGCGCCTGACCGATTCGCCGGCTTGTCTGGTCGCCGACGAAGGCGAGTTGTCAGCCACGTTGCAGCGCATGCTCAAGGCCGCCGGCCAGCAGGCACCCGACAGCAAGCCCATTCTTGAAATCAATCCGCAGCATCCGCTGGTCGTGCGGCTCAAGACCGAGGAGGCGCACTTCGCGGACTGGAGCAACACCTTGTTCGACTTCGCGCTCCTGGCCGAAGGCGGACAGCTCGCTGAACCCGGCGAATTCGTGCGCCGGGTCAACGAGTTGTTGCTCGGCCGCTGATCAGTGCGGCGCGAGCGCGGCCTCGACATCGGCGAAACTGCGCGAGTGCATGGTTTCGTCGATGCTGTGGCCGAGCGCGCGTTCGATGCGGGTGGCCGAGAACACCCCGCGCACGATGGTGCCGCGATCGCGCTGCTGGATCACGATCAGATGGCGTTTGCCGGTCGCGCGCATGGTCTCGGCCACATGACCCACACGCGCATTGCGCGCGGTCGCGATGTCGATCACATGCCAGCGCTCGATCGGTTCCATCAGATCGCGCACGCGCAGTTCATGGCGTGCCAGCGGCACTCCGGCCGCGACTTGCATCGGGCGTTCACCAAGCAGGTCGTGCGCGGTGACCATGCCGATCGGCGTGGTCGCATTGCCGGCCGTGGTGACGACGAAGGCCATGCGCACTCCGGCGCGCTTCATCAATGCGATCGCCTCGTCGATCGGATCGTCGGGATAGACCGAGACCCGGGGCCCGTGCGCCAGGTCGGTCAACAAGGCCAGTGCCGGCGTATCGAGCACCGCGCGCTCGGGCATGTCGACATCGAAAGTCAGCATGCCGTGCGCGGACTTCAAGGGCAGGGCGGCGTATTCGCTCATGTTGGGCTCCTTTCCAGAGGGCTGTGTGCCGCCTAGGCTCGCGCGTTTTGGCGCCGACTACAATCGTGCAGCGCATCGTGACGGTGTCGGAACACCTGCGAGCCGTTCCATCTCCGGGTAGACCCTCATGCCTACGTCCGTCAATTCAGATTCATCGCCCGCAGTGCTGCATGGCTTGGCGCCGGTCGCCGATGCGCGCACGCGCGTGGTCATCCTCGGCAGCTTTCCCGGCGCGGCGTCGCTCGCGGCGCGCGCCTACTACGCGCATCCGCAAAATCAGTTCTGGCGCATCGTCGGCGATGTGATCGGCCAGCCCTTGGCGACGCTGGCTTATCGCGAGCGGCTGGCGGCCTTGCTCGATGCGGGCCTCGGGCTATGGGATGTGTACGCGAGCTGTACCCGCTCCGGCAGTCTCGACAGCGCGATCCGCGACGCGGTCCCGAACGATTTCAAAACCCTGCATCGGCGCGCACCGCATTTGCGGCGCGTGTGCCACAACGGCAAGACATCGGCGCGCTTCGCGCCCGCCTTCGCAGACGCGGCGGTCGAGGTGTGCATCCTGCCTTCCACGAGCCCTGCCTACGCCAGTTTGCGGTATGAAGAAAAACTCGCGCAATGGGCGGCAGCCTTGCGCATCGACGATCTCGAACAGGACGGCGCGGCATGACACGTTCCACCAGCACCAAACGCAGCGCACAGCCGACCTTCGCGCCGGTCACCTTGTCGGAAGACCGCGGCATGCGTTATCTGCATTTCAGTTCCGAATGGATTCAAGGTGCAATGCGCATTGCGCGGCCGTATGAAATCGCGCTCGAGTACACGCGCCAGATGATGGCCTGGCTGTTGTTCCTCGATCCGCAGCGCGCCGACTTTCAGATCGGCCAGCTCGGACTCGGCGCCGCCGCGCTGACCAAATTCTGCTGGAAGCAATGCGCGCCCGCGCAGGTCACCGTGGTCGAGATCGATCCGGCCGTGATCGCTTGCGCGCACAGCATGTTCGCCTTGCCGCCCGAAGATGCGCGCCTGAACGTGGTTGAGGCCGATGCCGCGCATTACATCGCACGGGTGCCTGGGCATTTCGATGTGCTGCAAGTCGATCTGTACGACGCGCAGGCGCGCGGTCCGGTTCATGAAAGCGCGCAGTTCTATGCCGATTGCGCTGCGGCGCTCAAGGAGGTCGGCATCGTCGTCGTCAACCTGTTCGGCGAGCATGCGAGCTTTCCGCGCAATTTCAGACGCCTGCTCGCGGCTTTCGACGGCCGCGTGATCGCCTTGCCCGAGATCGACGCCGGCAATCGCGTCGCCCTCGCATTCAAAGGCCCGCCGATCGACATCGCCTATGCCGATCTGTACG
>CAXBRX010000112.1:0-9273 GCA_963977835.1 uncultured Derxia sp. | reverse complement strand
CGCCACGGGTGCAACCGCTACCGGTGCCACCGTGCTGGTGCCGGCCGGCGCAGCGGCTGCGGGTTGTGCAGGCTGCGTCGGCGGATTGGTCTGCGGATCTGCCGGCGCATTGGTCGGTGCAACCGGCGCCGTGCCTGCGGGCGCGTTGGCTGCAGCACCGGCTGCAGGCGCGGGCGTGGCTGGCGCAGCCCCGGCGGCAGGCGCGTTGCCGTTGAACGGCGCATCCTTGGGCGGAATCGAAATCGCGATGTCCTGTCCGAGCGGGCGCGGCTCGGAGTCGAGCAACATGGGCACGACGATGATCGCGGTGAGCACGAGGATCACGGCGCCGATCAGGCGTTGGCGCGCCTTGCGCTTGAGATCGTCGTTGGGATCCGACGGGCGGGCGCCGCTTCTTGCGCCGCGTCCTCCGGCATCGGAAGTGTCGGGAACTTTCTGGCGGCCGAACTTGAGCATGGCGGTCGTCGATGCGCCTCAGGTGGCGGACTGGATCAATCGGAGCCCAACGCCGGAACGGCGTTCGAGCGTGAACGGCGCGTTGCTAGATGCTGCATGACGCCGCCTACGACCAGGAAGGATCCGAAGGCGCAGATTCTATCACCCTCGCCTGCACGCCCCCGTGCCGCGTCGAAGGCTTCGGCCACGCTCGCATGGCGGGTGATCGTATGGTCGGCATCGTCGACATAACCATGGGCGCGCACGATGGCTTCGATTTCCTCGGCGCTCGCGGCGCGTGGCCCGGGCAGATCGGCCAGATGCCAATGATCGACGCGGTCTTTGAAGCGACGCACGACGCCGGCGATGTCCTTGTCGCGCATGCAGCCGAAGACCGCATAGGTGTAAGGGTGATACGCCATGCCGTCGAGATTGTTGGCCAGCGCCGCGGCGGCATGCGGGTTGTGGGCAACGTCGAGCACCACTGTTGGCCGACCGGGCAGCACCTGGAAGCGGCCCGGCAGTTCCACCATGGCAAAACCGTTGCGCACCGCTTGCGCATTCACGGGCAGGCGGTCGGCCAGCGCTTCGAGTGCCGCCAGTGCGCCGCAGGCGTTGAGCAATTGATTCGCACCGCGCAAGGCCGGATAAGCCAAGCCACTGCGGCGCATGCTGCGCCCGGCATAGGCCCATTGCTGCTGATCGCCCGAATAATTGAAATCGCGGCCGAACAAACGCAGATCGGCGCCGATGTCGCGTGCGTAATCGACCAGGCTCGTCGGCGGCACCGGATCGCTGCAAATGGCCGGACGCCCGGTGCGGAAGATGTGTGCCTTTTCCCAGCCGATCTTTTCGCGCGTATCGCCGAGGTATTCCTGATGGTCGATGTCGACGCTCGCGACGATCGCGCAATCGGCATCGATCGCGTTGACCGCATCGAGCCGGCCGCCCAGGCCCACTTCGAGGATCACCGCGTCGAGCCTGGCGTGCGCGAACAGGCGCAGGATGGCCAGGGTGCTGAATTCGAAATAGGTCAGCGAGATCGGCTTGCCGTGGGCGTCGCGCGTGGCGAGGCGCGCAGCTTCGACGGCTGCGAATTGCTCGGTCAGCGCGGCGTCGGTGGCGTTGGCGCCATCGAGCCGCGCACGTTCGTTGAAATCGACCAGATGCGGCGAGGAATAGACGCCGACCCGGTAGCCGGCCTGCATCAGGATGGATTCGAGAAACGCGCAGGTGCTGCCCTTGCCGTTGGTCCCACCCACGGTGATGACCGGGCAATCGAAGCGCAGACCCAGCGTATCGCGCACCCGCGCGACGCGTTCGAGCCCGAGGTCCATCACGACCGGATGGATGGTCTCGAGATACGCGAGCCAATCGGCCAGCGGCGCTTGTGAATCCAGTTGCGTCAACTTCTCACCGGCATGCATCGACCAAGCACGAGCGCTCAGCCCACCGCCTCGGCCGACTGGTTCTGCAACAGCGCGAGCACGCGCGCGATTTCGTCGCGCATCTGGCGACGGTCGATGATCATGTCGATCGCGCCCTTTTCGAGCAGGAACTCGGCGCGCTGGAAGCCTTCGGGCAAGGTCTGGCGCACAGTCTGTTCAATCACGCGCGGGCCGGCAAAGCCGATCAGCGCCTTGGGTTCTGCGATCACCACATCGCCCATGAAGGCAAAGCTCGCCGAGACACCGCCCATGGTCGGGTCGGTCAGCACGCTGATGAAAGGCAGCTTCTTTTCGGCCAGCTTGGTGATCGCGGCCGTGGTCTTGGCCATTTGCATCAGCGACAACAAACCTTCTTGCATACGCGCGCCGCCGGTCGCGGTCACGCAGATGAACGGCACTTTCTGTTCGATCGCGTTGTCGACGCCGCGCACGAAGCGCTCGCCGACCACCGAGCCCATCGAGCCGCCCATGAATTCGAATTCGAAGGCCGCGACGACCACCGGCAGCGTCATGATCGCGCCGCCCATGACGACCATGGCATCGGTCTCGCTCGATTCGGCCATGGCTTCTTGCATGCGTTGCGGGTACTTCTTGCTGTCGACGAATTTGAGCGCATCGACAGGCAGGATTTCCTGGCCGATTTCATACCGGCCTTCGGCGTCGAGCAGCGCGTCGATGCGCGCGCGTGCGCCGATGCGCATGTGATGGTCGCACTTCGGACAGACGTACAGGCTTTGTTCGAGGTCGGTCTTGTAAAGCACCGCTTCGCAGGCGGCGCATTTGAGCCAGAGCCCTTCGGGCACCCGGGTGCGCACGACGGTGTCGGTGGTGCGCTGGATGCGCGGCGGAAGCAGTTTTTCGAACCAGCTCATGGCGGCTCCTTCGTGAAAGATGCGCGTGCCGATCAGGTACGCGCAGTGACGACCTCGTCGATCGCGGTGCGGATGCTCCGCACGAAACGCTCGACCGCTTCGACCGCGCCGCCCGCCGGCGCGTTCTCGATTTCCTGGATGATGCGGCTGCCGATCACGACCGCGTCGGCCACCTGGGCGATCGCGGCGGCGGTTTGCGCATCGCGAATGCCGAATCCTACGCCCACCGGCACGCCGGCCGTGGCCTTGATCTGCGGCACCCGCGCGGCCACGCTCGCCACGTCGAGTGCGCCCGATCCGGTGATGCCCTTGAGGCTCACGTAGTACAGATAGCCCGAGGCATGGCGTGCGACGCTTTCGATGCGTTCGGGCGTCGAGGTCGGCGCGAGCAGGAAGATCGGATCGAGATCGGCCGATTGCATCGCGTTGGCGAAGTCTTCGCATTCCTCGGGCGGATAGTCCACCACCAGCACGCCATCAACGCCGGCATCGCGCGCCACCTGGGCGAAGGCCACGCGCGAACCGAGCTTGCGCGTCATGAGTTCGATCGGGTTCGCATAGCCCATGAGCACGACCGGCGTGGTCGCATCGGTCTTGCGGAATTCGGCCACGAATTCGAGCGTGCGCTTGAGGCCGACGCCGTTCCTGATCGCGCGTTCGGTCGCACGCTGGACCACCGGGCCGTCGGCCATCGGGTCGGAAAACGGCACGCCGAGTTCGATCACGTCGGCCCCGGCGCGCGCAAGCGCATGCATGAGGGGCACTGTGAGCTCGACGCTAGGATCGCCGGCGGCGATGTAAGGGATCAGGCCTTTGCGCCCCTGGGCCTGGAGCGCGTCGAAACGCTTCTGGATTCGCGACATCAGTGGTTCTTCTTGTATTCGAGCGAGGCGGTACGGCAGGACTCGCGGCAATAGAACTCCATGCCGCTTTTTTCCGCCACGGTATGGATGTCCTTGTCGCCACGGCCGCTCAGGTTGACGAGCAGCACCTTGTCGCGCGGCAGGGTCGGCGCGAGCTTGGCCGCGTAGGCCACCGCATGGCTCGATTCGAGCGCCGGGATGATGCCTTCGATGCGGCACAGGTCGTGGAAGGCCTTGAGCGCTTCGTCGTCGGTCGCACCCACGTATTGCGCGCGGCCGGAATCCTTGAGCCAGGCGTGTTCGGGGCCGACGCCGGGATAGTCGAGGCCGGCGCTGACCGAATGCGTCTCGATGATCTGGCCGTCTTCGTTTTGCAGCAGATAAGTGCGATTGCCGTGCAGCACGCCGGGCGTGCCGCATTGCAGGCTCGCGGCATGGCGGCCGGTATCGAGGCCGTCGCCTGCGGCTTCCACGCCGACCAGCTTGACCTGCTCATGGCCGATGTAATCGTAGAAGATGCCCATCGCATTGCTGCCGCCGCCCACGCAAGCGATCACATAATCGGGGTCGCGGCCGATCAGCTCGGGCATCTGCCACAAGCATTCCTTGCCGACCACCGAATTGAAATCGCGCACCATGGCCGGATACGGATGCGGACCCGCGACCGTGCCGATGATGTAGAAGGTGTTTTCGATGTTGGTGACCCAGTCGCGCATCGCTTCGTTGAGCGCGTCTTTCAAGGTGCGCGAACCGCTTTCGACCGGCACCACCGTCGCGCCGAGCAACTTCATGCGATAGACGTTGGCGGCCTGACGCCCGATGTCTTCCGAGCCCATGTAGACCACGCATTGCATGCCGAAGCGCGCCGCCACGGTCGCTCTCGCGACGCCATGCTGGCCGGCGCCGGTCTCGGCGATCACGCGCGGCTTGCCCATGCGCTTGGCGAGCAGCGCCTGGCCGATGGTGTTGTTGACCTTGTGCGCGCCGGTGTGATTGAGGTCTTCACGCTTGAGGAAGATCTGGGCGCCGCCGAGCATCTCGCTCCAGCGCTTCGCGTGATAGATCGGGCTCGGACGGCCGACGTAATGCTTGAGTTCGCGTTCGAATTCGGCGATGAACTCGGGGTCTTTGCGGTAATGCTCGTAAGCGTCGCGCAATTCGGCCAGCGCATGCATCAGGGTCTCGGCGACGAACACGCCGCCGTACTGGCCGAAGTGCCCTTGTGCATCGGGCAAGTCGTAATGCGCGAAGGAAACAGGAGGCGTCTGGTCAAGCGGCATCGCACTACTCTCCGGCGAGCGCGCGGTCGATCGCGCGCACTGCGTTACAGAAGGCCGCGATTTTACCTGGGTCCTTGATTCCCTTCGATTTTTCGACGCCGCTGGCCACATCCACGCCCCAAGGGCGGAATTTTGCGATGCCGGCACCGACATTTTCGGCCGTCAGTCCGCCCGCCAGCACACAACGGCGCAGGCTGTCCGCAGCCACCTGCTCCCAGTCGAAGGTTTTGCCAGCGCCGCCGAACAGTTCCGAGTCGGCATCGAGCAGCAAGGCCTGGGCTTGTGGGTGGGTCTGGGCGTAATCGGCCAGCGCCAGCCCGGCCACGCGGCCATCGGCGCCGATGCGCGCGGCTTTCAGATAAGGGTTGCCGAATTGTTCGCAGTCGTGGGCGGCTTCGTCGCCATGAAACTGCAGCACATAGCCCGGATAAGCATCGAGATAGGCCGCCACATCGTCACGCGTGGGGTTCACGAACAAGGCCACCGCAGTCACGAAGGGCGGCAGGCCGCGCGCCAGCCGGGCCGCCTGTTCGGGGCCGACGTAACGGGCGCTTTTGTCGTAGGCATTGAAGCCGATCGCATCCGCGCCGTGGAGCACGGCAGTCTCGAGATCTTCCTGACGGGTGATGCCGCAAATCTTGATGCGAGTACGAATCACGTGCAGTCCTCCGATCCACCGGTCGGCTCCGTCTGCCAGGGGGCCGGCAGCGGCTCGCACGGCAGCTTGAAGTGCAAAGGATAGTCGACCCGCGCGAAATACAGCCCGCAGGCCGCGTAGGTCGGTGCGGCAACCCGGCGATCACGCGCCGCGAGCACCTCGGCCAGCCAGGCTTCGTTCTCGCGGCCGAGGCCGACATACACCAGGCAACCGACGATGTTGCGCACCATGTGATGCAAGAAGGCATTGGCCGTGATGAGCAGCTCGATCGATGCGCCGTCGCGGCGAATGTCGAGACGATGCACTTGCTTGACCGGCGATTTCGCCTGGCATTGGGACGAGCGAAAGCTCGAAAAATCGTGCTCGCCGAGCAGCACGCGCGCCGCGCGCGCCATCGCTTCATGATCGAGCGGCCGATGGCACCAGGCGGCGCGTCCGTCGAGCAAAGGCGAGCGCACCGCATGGTTGTGGATGCGGTAAACGTAAGTGCGGCGCATGGCGGCAAAGCGCGCATGAAACGCATCGTCGACCGGCTGCGCCCAGCGCACCGCGATCGAAGGCGGCAACAAGGCATTGAGGCCACGCACCCAGGCATGTGCCGGGCGTTGCACCGCAGTGTCGAGATGGACCACCTGCCCGAGCGCATGCACGCCGGTGTCGGTACGGCCGGCAGCGACCACCTCGACGCGCTCGTCGCTCGCGACGAATTGCGCGATCGCCTGTTCGAGCGTGGTCTGCACCGTCGGCACCGCAGGCTGAGACTGCCAGCCCGCGTAAGGGCGACCGTCGTACTCAAGGCAAAGCGCGAGGCGTGCGGTCGTCATGGAGGTTCAGAAAATCGAAAGGGCGGACGCATTGTCCGCCCTTCTTCGGGTTGGCTGGCGCGATTCGACTAGCGCGCAGCCATTCAGCCCATGGCTTCGAGCATCTGCCGCGCCCGTGCCTGCTGGGCCGCATCGCCGCCACGCACGACTTCGTCGAGCAGTTCTTGCGCACCTTCACGGTCACCGATTTCCTGGTAGGCCGCAGCGAGGTCGAGCTTGGTCGCCATTTCCTGCTGTTTGGTCGTCGCCATCGTGTCGGCTGCCGGCTCCATGGAAGCAATCGGTGCGGCCGCAGCGTCAGCGCCACCCAGATCGAGCGAAATGCCCGACAGGTCGAGTGCCGGCGGCGGCGGTTCCAGGCTGCGCGGGGCTGCCGGTTCGACGGCTTCGGGCAGGTCGAGATCGAAATCGAGCTCGGACGCCGCCGGCTGCGCGGGTGTAGCAACCGGTTCGAAAGCAGCCATCGGATGCGGTTCAGCCGGGGTCTCGCCGAGGTCGAAATCGATCGACGGTGCAGTCGCGGTGCGGTCGGTGCCATCACCACGCGGCACCGGCACGGTCGGGCTGAAATCCATCGACGGCGTGGTGCGATTCAGGAAATCGTCATGCGGCTGGCCGAGTTCGAAATCGACCGGGGTCGATTCCTTGAGCGGTTCGTGATGATCGGGATCGAGGTCGAGATCGAAATCGACATCGACCGAGGGCTCCGGCGCCGCCACGACGCCTTGCATCGGCGCGTTGGTGTTGATGACGGCACCGCCGGCAGCCAGCGCACCCACGCCAGTGGCGGTGGCGGTCACGGCGTCGGAACTGCCGCCGTACAAGGGATTGCGCGGATCGAGCGAACGGCCCAGCGCGGCGGCCTTTTCCCAATCCTCGCCCTGGCCACCGGTGCGCGAGTACAACTCGCCGGCCACGGCTTCAAACGCAGGCAGATCACGCCGGCTGGCGTAGATCTCGAGCAGCTTGACGCGGATCGCCTGACGATCGGGCAGCGTCTTGAGCGCTTCCTTGAGGATTTCCTCGGCTTGCGCGTCGCGGCCGTAAGCGATGTAGACATCGGCTTCGGCGATCGGATCGACTTCGTTCGAGTCGATCTGGCTCGCCGACGGCGTGAAGTTCGAATTGAAGGTCGAGTCGGTGGTGTCGACAGTCTGGCCGCCGGTGGTGCCGAAGATCGAATTCGTCTTCAGATCGCCACCCGTGAGGATGGAATCCTGGAATTTCTCGAAGCGCTTCTTGCGGCTGCGACTGTACAGCGCGTAGGCACCCAGCAAGGCCAGGATGCCGACACCACCGCCGAGCACCAGCGGATTCGTCAAGAACGAATCGCCTTCGGGCGCCGGTTGCACCGGAGCCGGCGCGGGTTCGACCTTGGGCGCAGGCTTCGCAGCTTCGGCAGGCTTGGGCGTTTCGACGGCGGCAGGCTGCGTGGCCGGCGGCGTTGCTTCCGCAGGCTTGTTCGCATCGACCACGGTCGCCTTGCTGGCGTCCTGGGCCTTCTTGGCCTCTTCCGCCTTCTTGGCTTCCTCGGCCTTCTTCGCCTCTTCAGCCTTCTTGGCTTCTTCAGCCTTCTTCGCCTCCTCGGCCTTCTTGGCTTCCTCGACCTTCTTGGCCTCGGCCGCCTTCTGAGCGTCGGCGCCGACCTTGTTCTGCGCCGACACCAGTCCGCGCAGATCGGTCACGTTGCGTTCGAGTTCGGCGATGCGCTGGCGGGCTTCGACCAGGGCTTTGTCCTTGGCCGCGAGTTCGTCGGCACGGGCCGCGTTCGCCGAGGCGGTCGGGGTACCGGCGGCATTCTTCGCACCGGCATCCTGCGGACGCGCCAGCTTGACTTGATCGCCGGCCGGCTTGGCCGCCTGGTCTTCGACCTTGGGCGTCACCGTCCCCGACGACTTGCGTTGATCGCCTTGTTCGGCCTTGGCGGTGCCCGCAGCCACGCCACCGGCGAGGCGCGCGCGATACGCGGAGAAGTCAGCGGTCTGCGCCGAGACGATCTTGTGCGCTTCGGCGGTGTCGACTGCAGCGGCCTGGGCCGCATCCGGCGCGCGCAGCACGGCGCCGGTCTTCATGCGGTTCATGTTGCCCGCGAAGGCATCGGGATTGTTGCGGAACAGGCTGACCAGGCGCTCGGCCTCATTCTGCGAGTCTTCGAGAATCAGCAGGCGGATGGTTTTCTTTTGCAGGGCCATGGCAACAGCTTAAGTGCGCGCCGGTGCGGCGCGGGTCGTGGAGGACGGCCCGGCGCAGGTCTTCCTTCGACGGGAAGTGGTGGAGCAGGCTCGGGCGTCGGATACCGACCTCGTCGGCGATCTCGTTGAGGCTGGTGCCCGCGAAGCCCGACTCGGCGAAGCGCTGGCGGGCGACGGCGAGGATGTGTTCCTTCGTCGTCGGGTTCGTCGTCGGGCTGCCCGCCGGACGCGCCGCATCGGTCGTCGCCACGCGGCGATGCTACCGATCCCACCGCGACGCAGGGAGCGCCGGGAGAAAGCGCGACGTAGGGAGCGTCAGGAAGTAGGCGCGATCGCCCGCAGCACCGAGCGCAACTGGTCGGGTCCGCAGAAGAGCGCGGGGGCGGTGGTGGTCACACCGTTCGCGGCGTAGGCGGCGATCTTCTCGCGGCACGCCTCGGACGTTCCCCACACGAACAGGTCGTCCACCACGCGGTCGGGGATGGCAACGTGGCTGGCTGGCTCGAGGCGGTCGACGCCCTCCACGGTGATGGTATCGGTGCCTGCGCCGTATATTTTTGCGCCCATGGCGGTCAGACAATGCGCGAGGTCGGTGACCTCGGGCTCGCGCGCGGCGTTTTCAATCACCGTCGTGCCCTGCGCCAGCGTCGCCGCCATCATCAGATTTTCAGTGCCGGTAACCGTCACCAGATCCGTACAAA
>CAXBRX010000111.1:0-9339 GCA_963977835.1 uncultured Derxia sp. | reverse complement strand
AGCGTGGCCGAGGCTTCGAGTGCAGCCTTGGTCGCTTCGAGCGGGGTGCCGCCGTCGTACATGCGGTATTCGCCGTCGGTCGGGGTGTCGAAAATGTCTTCGACGTCCGACAGGATGGTCGCTTCGACGCCCATCAGCTTGAAGATGCGCTTGACTTCACGCAGGTTGCCCGGCGCAAAACCATCGAAGCCGCCGATGAAGTTGATCTTGCCGGCGATCGGCGCGGCTTGCTTGGCGTCCTTGCCCCAGAAGTAGGTCAGGATGCCCTTCATCATGTTGTCGTAGCCGGTCACATGGCTGCCGACGAAGGACGGCGTGTGCGCGAACGGCACCGGGAAGTCCTGCGGGATCGCTTCCTTGTTGCGGGCGTTGTCGATGAAGCCGCTCAAGTCGTCACCGATGACTTCGGCCATGCAGGTCGTGCTGACCGCGATCGCCGCCGGCTGATACAAGGACTTCGTGTTCGCCAGACCGTCGATCAGGTTGGTCAGGCCGCCGAACACCGCAGCGTCTTCCGTCATCGACGAGGACACGCACGAAGTCGGTTCCTTGAAATGACGCGACAGGTGCGAGCGGAAATAGGCGACGCAGCCTTGCGAACCGTGCACGAACGGCATCGTCTTTTCGAAGCCCAGCGAGGCGAACACCGCACCCAGCGGCTGGCAAGCCTTGGCCGGGTTGACGGTCAGCGCTTCGCGCTTGAAGTTCAGTTCCTTGTATTCCTCGGTCTTGGTCCATTCGATGATCTGTTGGACCTTCTCGTCGGAATGGCCGCCTTCGAACTGCTCTTTCTTGGTCTTGAACAGCTCGCGGTATTGCGGCTGGCGAAAGAGTTCGTTGTGGTCGAGGACCTTTTCTGCGCTTTGTTCCATGGTCAGTTCCTTTTCTTCGATCCGTATCAGGCCCACGGGGCCTTGGTCAGGTTCCACACCGGCGAGTTGATCGCCATGTCCATGTCACGGGCGAAAATCGCGAAACCGTCGTAGCCGTGGTACGGGCCCGAGTAGTCCCAGCTGTGCATCTGACGGAAGGGCACGCCCATCTTCTGGAACACGTACTTTTCCTTGATGCCGGAACCGACCAGGTCGGGCTTGATCTGTTCGACGAACTTTTCGAGTTCGAAACCGTTCACGTCGTCATAGATCAGCGTCGAGTCCTTCACGTAATGCGTGGTGCGCTGGTAGTCGTCGTTGTGGGCGAATTCATAGCCGGTACCGACGATTTCCATGCCGAGGTCTTCGTAGGCGCCGATCACGTGACGCGGGCGCAGACCGCCGACGTACAGCATGACCGTCTTGCCTTCGAGGCGCGCCTTGTACTTGGCGATGATGGCGTCGACCATCGGGCGGTACTTGGCGATCACGCGCTCGGCACCTTCCTTGATCTTGTCGTCGAAATGGCTGGCGATTTCGCGCAGCGACTTCTCGATCATGGTCGGGCCGAAGAAGTTGTATTCGACCCAGGGAATGCCGTACTTCTCTTCCATGTGCCGGCTGATGTAGTTCATCGACCGGTAGCAATGCAGCAGATTGAGCTTGGCCTTCGGGGTGCGTTCCATTTCGGTCAGCGTGCCGTCGCCCGACCATTGCGCGATCACGCGCAGGCCCATCTCTTCGAGCAGGATGCGGCTCGACCAGGCGTCGCCGCCGATGTTGTAGTCGCCGATGATGGTGACGTCATACGGCGTGCTGACGAAATCGGGATGCTTGTTGTCCGACTTGTCGAGCACCCAGTCGCGCACCATGTCGTTGGCGATGTGGTGGCCGAGCGATTGCGACACGCCGCGGAAACCTTCGCAACGCACCGGCACGATCGTCTTGCCGTCGTATTCCTTGGACTTCTTCTTCGACACTGCTTCGATGTCGTCGCCGATCAGGCCGATCGGGCATTCCGACTGGATCGACATACCCTTGTGCAAGGGGAACAGCACTTGCACTTCGTCGATCAGCTTTTCGAGCTTCTTGTCGCCGCCGAAGACGATGTCTTTTTCCTGAAAGTCGGACGTGAACTGCATCGTGCCGAAGGCGTTGATGCCGGTCATGCCGATGTAGTAGTTGCGACGCGTGCTCCACGAGTACTGGCCGCAGCCGACCGGACCGTGCGAGATGTGGATCATGTCCTTGATCGGACCCCAGACCACGCCCTTCGAACCGGCGTAGGCGCAACCGCGGATCGTCATCACGCCAGGCAACGACTTGATGTTGCTCTTGACGTTGCAATCGGGCTTGCCGCCTTCATACACATTCAAGTGCTTCGCGCGTTTCTTCGCGGTCTTTTCGGGATACGCCTTGAGGACCTCGTCGATGAGTTCCTTGTTGCGCACTTTGTTTTCTTCGACTGTGAGGCTCATGTGCACTCCCTGATACGTAAAAGAAATTGATTCGCGCTATTGCAGTCGTGGTCCGCCCCGAGGGCGGCGCCACGACTTTCCATCTTTCGCCGCAGGCGATCAGGCCGCGATTTCGCCAGCCGTCTTGCCGATGATCGACTCGTCTTCCTTGGACATGATCCCGAATTCCATGAGCAGGTCTTCGAGTTCGTCCATGGTGATCGGGGTCGGGATCGTGCCGTTGCCCTTGTTCTCGTGAACCTTCTTCGCGAGAGCGCGGTATTCCTGCGATTGCGAGCAGTTCGGGTCGTACTCGATGCAAGTCATGCGGCGCAGTTCGGCGTGTTGCACGACGTTGTTGCGCGGCACGAAGTGGATCAGTTGCGTGCCCAGCTTCTTGGCCAGCGCTTCGGCGAGTTCGTATTCCTTGTCGGTCTTGCGTTCGTTGCAGATCAGACCGCCCAGACGCACGCCGCCCGAGTTGGCGTACTTGAGAATGCCCTTGGAGATGTTGTTGGCCGCGTACATGGCCATCATTTCGCCGGACATGACGATGTAGATTTCTTGCGCCTTGTTTTCGCGGATGGGCATCGCGAAGCCGCCGCAGACCACGTCGCCGAGCACGTCGTACGACACATAGTCGACGCCGTCATAGGCACCGTTTTCTTCGAGGAAGTTGATCGAGGTGATGACGCCACGGCCGGCGCAACCGACGCCCGGTTCCGGACCGCCGGATTCGACGCAACGGATGTCCTTGAAGCCGATCTTCAACACATCTTCGAGTTCGAGGTCTTCGACCGAGCCGGCTTCAGCGGCCAGCGACAGCACCGTGTCCTGCGCCTTTGCGTGCAGGATCAGGCGGGTGGAGTCGGCCTTGGGGTCGCAACCGACGATGAGGATCTTCTGGCCCATTTCGGCCAAAGCGGCCAGGGTGTTTTGCGAGGTGGTGGACTTGCCAATACCGCCCTTGCCGTAGAACGCGATCTGACGAAGCGATGACATGTGATTCTCCTGTGTGAAAGCTAGTAGTGAACCGGACGAGCACTCACACCGTTCGTGAAGCCTGCGGCTGGGATTAAGTTCTTCGAATGCGTCACCAGTTCGGCGAAACACGCGGGGTGCACGGACCCTAGTGCAAGCGGTGTGCCACCCCCGAAAAACTGCCGTAACGCATTGATTTAACAGCGTTTTAGTACCCAAAACCCGAGTACGGCACCGCTGTTTCAAAGCCCACACAATCGCCACATCCCCGCCTCAAGTCTTGTCGCAATCCGCACAAGCCGTGATGTGGAACGTGTCTTGCACATCACCATGCAATCGGCGCGCCGTGCCGTTGACCAATGGAGGGTTCCATGCAGATTGGTGTGGATTGCGACAAAGCCGTCGACAACCGCCGCGTCTATGTCGTGGATGCCGACGAGGTCACGCGCGCGGCCGTGGGTTTCATGCTGGCCGACGAATGCGCGACCCATGAATTCGCCGACCTCGATTCCGCGTTCGCGCACGCACGCGATTTCGCGCCCGACCTCGTGATCCTGGGTCGCGCCATCGTCGAAGCCGGCGGTCACGGCGTCTTTGCACAAGTCGCCGCGCGCGGCGCACGCGCAGTCGTCCTGGCCGAATCGGGCGCACGCGATTACGCCAACGCGTGTCTGGCAGCCGGCGCGCGCGGCGTGATCTACAAGCCGCTCGACATCGCCGCCGTGCGCGCCAAGGTCGATGCCTTTCTCGGCCGGCTCGCGCGCACCACGTTTTCGCTTCAACCCATCTAACCCCGAAGGGAGCTTGCAACATGACCAACGCACTCAAGGCGATCGAAGCCGAAGGCCGCCTCCTCAACCGCGTCCATTACGGACCGACCAAGAAGCCCGGCCGGATCGGCTTTCGCGGCGAGCTGGCGCTCGTGTTCGCCAAGCAACTCAGCGATGAAGCGCGTCCGCCCGAACTCAAGGCCGACCAGGTCATGGCTGCGGCCGAAGACGGCCAGGCGGGCTTGAGCTTCTTCACCTGCTATCTGCACAACTTCGCCTCGCTCAAGCAATTGGCCGAAGCCCTGGGCGATGCGTTGGTGCCGAGCGGCAAATACATCATCTGGGCCAACAACATCGACCTGTCGAAGAAGTACGTCGTCGAATACGCGGGCGTCACCTTCTATGTCCTGCCGATCGACGAAGCGACCGTCTACAACGAAACGCTCGAACTGCTTTACATCGACCGCAACGACCTCAAGAAGCTCGACACCGCCGCCAAGCTCGACGCGGTGGTCGAAAAAGGCGTCTCGTTCTCGGCCACCTGGCCCAAGATCAGCTATGAAGAAGGCGTGGCGACCATGCTGCCCGAACGCAACGCGGGCGAGCACCGCCCGGTCTGATCGAGGCTGAGCGATGACCAAGGTCGTCTTTTACGAAAAGCCCGGCTGCGGCGGCAATGCCAAACAAAAGGCCTTGCTGATCGCCGCCGGCCATGAGCTCGACGTGCGCAACCTGCTCGTCGAGCCCTGGACCGCCGACCGGCTGCGCGCGTATTTCGGCGCCAAGCCGGTCGCCGATTGGTTCAACCCGAGCGCGCCACGCATCAAATCGGGCGCGCTCGATCCGACCAAGCTCAGTGCCGACGAGGCCTTGAGCCTGATGGTGGCCGAACCCATCCTCATCCATCGCCCCTTGATGGAAGCCAATGGCAAGCTCGGCAGCGGCTTCGGCTCGGCCACCGCGCTCGGCCTGCTCGAGACCCAGGACATGCCGTGCGTAGGCCCCTCGGGCTGCGCCCAGCATCCTGACCATCAGCACTGACACACCCTCACCCGGCCGGCGCGCCCTGGCGTGCCGGCCATCCCCGCGTGGCATCCCGCACAGAACCGCCCAACCGGCCCCGGTTTTGTGAACTTTGCGTGATGTTTCACCGCCGCCGCAGAAGGAAAACTGATACTTTGCGACGCGTTTCGATGCAGCGCGCTCATCATGGCGGCTGCAGACGAATTTCCGCCGGCAGCACAGGCAATCCCGTCGTAAAGTTCCATGAAGCGTTTCGTGCCCTTGTCGATTCTCGTCGTCGCCGCCATTGCCGCTGCGATCGGCGTCGTCGCGCTGAGCACGCAGGATCCGCCGGCACACAGCGCTGAAACACACCGGGCCGCCGAAATTGCCCTGGGTTCCGAACCCATCGTGCCGCTGCCGCTCGAAATGCAAGTGCCGGCCGCCAAGGCCGCTCTCGGCGAAAAACTGTTTCGCGACCCCATCCTCTCGGGCGACAACACCGTGTCGTGCGCCACCTGCCATCCGCTCGAATCGGCGGGCGTCGATCATCTGCGCGTTTCCAAGGGCATCAAGGGCCGGCTCGCCAAGCGCAATGCGCCCACCGTCTTCAACGCGGCTTTCAATTTCGCGCAATTCTGGGATGCACGCGCCGCTACGCTCGAAGACCAGGTGTCGGGGCCGATCAACAACCCCGACGAAATGGGTTCGACCTGGCCCGAAGTCCTCGCGCGGTTGTCGGCCAACGCGGAATACGGCGCGGCCTTTGCCCAGAACTACCCCGACGGCATCAGCGCGACAAACGTCGCCGATGCGATCGCCAACTACGAACGCACGCTGATCACGCCCAATTCGCGTTTCGACCGCTATCTGCGCGGCGAACATGACGCCCTCACCCCGATCGAAGTGCGCGGCTATGCACGCTTCAAGGCGCTGGGCTGCGCGAGCTGCCATCAAGGGGTGAACATCGGCGGCAATCTCGTGCAACGCTTCGGCGTGATGGACCCGAACATGAAGTACATGCCCGACGCCATGCGCGGCGACCACGGCCTGTTCGACCTCACCGGACGCGAGGAAGATCGCTATGTCTTCAAGGTGCCCAGTTTGCGCAACGTGGCCGTCACCGCGCCGTATTTCCATGGCGGCGGCATCGACGACCTCGGCCAGGCGGTCGCGATCATGGCGCGCGAACAACTGGGGCGCGAGTTGAGCGATGAAGACCGCAATCTGGTCGTGGCCTTCTTGCGTAGTCTGACCGGTCGTTACGCAGGAAAGAGCCTGGAATGAGTCTCCACGTCAACCTCGACGATCGTTCGGCCTTGGCCGACCGCGCCGGCGTGCGCCTGCGCTCGCTGCGCATCGTCGCCATCGCCTTCGCCTCGGTGCTGCTGCTGACCTGGGCCTACTGGCGCAGTGACTCGATCTCGACGCGCGAACACCAGACCTACATCGGCACGCTGCACAGCCTGCGCGACGTCAACGCACAGCTCGGCGCGAGCGTACTGGCCAACCGGCTCGGCCTGCCCCACCATTTCGACGACATCGTCCGCAGCCTCGCCAGCGCGCGCGCACGCGTCCTGGAGTTGCGCGCCGTGCCCGCCTTCCTGTCGGAATCGGGACGCCAGAACATCCAGGCGCAGATCCATGCGTATGGCGCGCTGCTCGACCAGCGCGCGGCGCTGATCGACACCTACAAGCGCGAGATCACCACCTTCGAGAATTCGCGCGACTACTTCCCGACCGCGGCCGCGCACGCGCGCGACGAGGCGACCAGCCCGGCCTTGCGCGCGCGCGTGGACGCGTTCTCGCGCGGGCTGCTCGAATACATCGTTTCCGACGATCCCGAGCGCGCGCGGCAATTGGCCGGCGAGTTGCGCGCCTTCGATGCGCTCGCCGGGCAGTCCACGCCGGCTTTGCAATCGATGGCGGCGCATGCGCATGTGGTCCTGGACGGCAAGGCGACCGTCAACGCCGTGACGCGCGCCATCGTCGATGCGCCGTCCGACCAGCAGGTCGATCAGATCGAAGGCGCCTACGCGCAGGCCTTCGACGAAGCGCGCTTGCGCGCCCGCATGTATTCGATGTCGCTGTACATCGCCGGCGTGCTGATCAGCGCCTATCTGCTCGTGGTCCTGTTCAAGCTCGACCGCGCCTCGGGCGAATTGAGCGCCACCAACCGCGCGCTGCAGGACAAGGTCGAAGCCTTGCACCAAAGCCGCGAGCAATTGCGGCTGTACGCGAACGTCTTCACCAATGCCGCCGAAGGCATGACCATCACCGATGCCGATGCGCGCATCGTGGCCGTCAACCCGGCCTTCAGCGAAATCACCGGCTATGCCGAAGAAGACATCCTCGGCAAGACGCCCGCGGTCCTGCGCTCGGGTCGCCATGACAAAGCCTTCTACCGCGAGATGTGGGACGAACTCCAACACCGCGGCCAATGGCGCGGCGAAATCTGGAACAAGCGCGCCAACGGCGACATCTATCCGGAATGGATCTCGATCACGCGGGTGCGCGACGACCAGGACCGCACCACGCATTACGTCGGCCTGTTTTCCGACATCACCGAGCGCAAGGATGCCGAAGCGCGCATCCGCCATCTCGCCCATCACGATCCGCTGACCGGCCTGCCCAACCGCACGCTGTTGCAAGACCGGCTCGACCAGGCCATGCGCCTGTCGCGCTATTCGGGTCTGCCCACGGCCGTGATGTTCATCGACCTCGATCGTTTCAAGGCGATCAACGACACCCTGGGCCACGAAGCGGGCGACAGTCTGCTGGTCGAGATTGCGAGCCGTTGCGAAGCCTTGCTGCGCGACAACGAAACCATCGCGCGCCAAGGCGGCGACGAATTCGTCGTGGTGCTGCCCGAAGTCACGCATCCTCAGCATGTGGTGCGCATCGCGCGTGAACTGCTCGCGGCCATCGTGCAGCCGCACAAGCTCGGCGCGCACGAGCTGTCGATTTCGGCGAGCATCGGCATCGCGATGTATCCCGAAGACGGCGCCACCGGCTCCGAGCTGCTGCGCAATGCCGATGTCGCGATGTACCGCGCCAAGACCGAAGGCCGCAACGGCATGCAGTTCTATTCGGCCGACATGAACGCCGCTTCGCTCGGCGATCTGCTGCTCGAAAACCGGCTGCGCGGCGCGATCGAACGCGACGAACTCACGCTCGCCTATCAGCCGCGCGTCGCCGCGCGCACCGGACGGCTGGTCGGCTTCGAAGCCTTGTTGCGTTGGCACGATCCGACCCTCGGACCGCAATTGCCGGCGCGCTTCATCCCGATCGCGGAAGCCTCGGGTCTCATCGTGCCGATCGGTGCCTGGGCGCTACGTGCCGCCGCGAGCCAATTGCGCACCTGGCTCGACGAAGGGCTCGATCCGCCGCCGGTCGCGGTGAATCTTTCGGCGGGCCAGTTCCGCCACGACATTCCCGAACTCGTGCGCGACGTTCTGGCCGAATTCGCGCTGCCGTCGCGCCTGCTCGAACTCGAATTGACCGAATCGATGCTGATGCGCGATGTGCCGCATGCGGTCGAAGTGCTGAACCGCCTGCGCGCGATGGGCGTGCGCATTTCGATCGACGATTTCGGCACCGGCTATTCGTCGCTCGCCTACCTGCGTTTGTTCGATGTGCAGCAGCTCAAGATCGACCGCAGCTTCGTGCAGGACATCCGGCCCGACGGCCCCGAAGCGCGCATCATTCAGGCCGTGATCGCCCTCGGGCACAGCCTCGGCCAGGAAGTGGTCGCCGAAGGCGTCGAAACCGATTACCAGCGCGACTACCTGACCCAGCGCGGCTGCGACCAGATGCAGGGCTACCTGTTCGGCGAGCCGGCCGCGGCCGAGATCGTGGTCGCGCAAATCAAGGCCGAGCAGGTGATCGCGGCCTTGCAACCGCAATCACGCTGAACCACCCGGGCGCTGTGCATCGCGCCCGTGCCGGTCATGCATCCAGGGCCACGTCGAGCGCCGCTTCGAGCGCCGCGACGAACTCGGCCGTCGGCATGTCGATGCGCGTGATGCCTTGTTCGTCGATGAATTTCGCCTCGTTGCGCGTCAACGGGCCTTCGATGACGGCCCAATGCGCGGCGCTCGAACGCTTCATCACCTGGCGCGCATAGCTGCGCTCGAGCTGGTCGGAGAACCGGCAGCCGATGAACACGAAAGCGCGGCCCGACCGCAGCGCTTGCACGCGCGGCGGAATCGGCGTCTGGATGTCGATCTCGGTCAGCACCTCGACGTAATCGCTGTC
>CAXBRX010000110.1:0-9381 GCA_963977835.1 uncultured Derxia sp. | reverse complement strand
CCGCTGAAGTTGAACATGTCGGGTGTGATTCCGCCGATCTTCGCGTCGTCGATCATCCTGTTCCCGGCGACGATCGCGAGCTGGTTCAGCTCGGGGCCGTCGATGGGCTGGCTCAAGGATGTGGCGGCGAAGCTGTCGCCGGGCCAACCGCCTTATGTGATGCTGTATTCGATCGCGATCATCTTCTTCTGCTTTTTCTACACCGCGCTGGTGTTCAACAGCAAAGAGACGGCGGACAACCTGAAGAAGAGCGGTGCCTTCGTTCCGGGGATTCGTCCGGGCGAACAGACCGCGCGCTACATCGACAAGATTTTGCTGCGTCTGACCCTGGCCGGTGCGGTGTACATCACTGCAGTGTGCTTGTTGCCCGAGTTCTTGATTCTGTGGAAGAACGTGCCGTTCCAGTTCGGCGGGACGTCTTTGCTGATCATCGTGGTCGTGACGATGGACTTCATGTCGCAAGTGCAGGCGTACATCATGTCGCATCAGTACGAGAGCCTGCTCAAGAAGGCCAACTTCAAGACTGGTCTCCCGATGCACTGAAGTCTGAACTCGCGAACCATGGCAAAGGACGACGTCATTCAGATGCAGGGGGAGGTGTTGGAAAACCTCCCAAACGCGACGTTTCGCGTGAAGCTGGAAAACGGACACGTAGTACTCGGACATATTTCTGGAAAGATGCGCATGAACTACATCCGGATTCTTCCCGGAGACAAGGTGACGGTGGAACTCACGCCGTACGACTTGTCGCGGGCCCGGATTGTCTTTCGCGCCAAGTAATCGGTTAGCTTGAGGAGCACAACATGAAAGTACTCGCCTCCGTGAAGCGGATCTGCAGAAACTGCAAGATCATCAAGCGCCACGGCGTTGTTCGTGTCATCTGCACGGATCCGCGGCATAAACAGCGCCAGGGCTAAGCCGCTCGGCACTGCGAAATACACGAAGGAAAACACATGGCACGTATTGCTGGCGTCAACATCCCGAATCATCAGCATGCCGAGATCGGCTTGACTGCGATTTTTGGTATTGGCCGTTCGCGCGCTCGCGAGATCTGCGGCGCGGCGGGCGTTCCCGTCACCAAGAAGATCAAGGACCTGTCCGACGCGGACCTGGAAAAGCTGCGCGACGAAATCGCGAAATTCACCGTCGAAGGCGATCTGCGCCGCGAGGTGTCGATCTCGATCAAGCGTCTGATGGACCTCGGCTGCTATCGCGGCGTGCGCCATAAGCGCGGTCTGCCGGTGCGCGGTCAACGCACGCGCACGAATGCCCGTACCCGCAAGGGTCCGCGCAAGGCGCCCCAGTCGCTCAAGAAGTGATTCACTGAAGGAATTCGAATATGGCGAAAGCACCGAACGCGCAAGCCTCGCAACGCGTGCGCAAGAAGGTCCGCAAGAACGTGGCCGAGGGCATTGCCCACGTTCACGCGTCGTTCAACAACACGATCATCACGATCACCGATCGCCAAGGCAATGCCTTGTCGTGGGCGACGTCTGGCGGCCAAGGCTTCAAGGGCTCGCGCAAGTCGACCCCGTTCGCCGCTCAGGTGGCTGCGGAATCGGCCGGCCGTGCCGCGATCGAATGCGGGATCAAGAATCTCGAAGTGCGCATCAAGGGCCCCGGCCCGGGCCGCGAATCGGCCGTGCGCGCGTTGAACGCGCTGGGCATCAAGATCACCCAGATCGCCGACGTCACGCCGGTGCCGCACAACGGCTGCCGTCCGCCCAAGCGTCGTCGCATCTGAGGTTTTGCAGGATGGGCCAAAGCGTGCATGCGCGCTTTGGCCGTTGTTTTTGTGATGGCGACATCACCTGACCTTGCCGGAGCGGAACTCCGGCTGACGCGGGGAGCGATCGAGACCGATCGCAACATGCCGCGAACATCGATACTCTGAAAGGAAATCACCATGGCCCGTTATATCGGCCCCAAGTGCAAGCTCTCGCGCCGCGAGGGTACCGACCTGTTCCTGAAGTCGGCGCGCCGTTCGCTCGACTCCAAGTGCAAGCTCGACAGCAAGCCCGGCCAACACGGCCGCACCTCGGGTTCGCGCACCTCCGACTTCGGCACGCAATTGCGTGAGAAGCAAAAGGCCAAGCGCATGTACGGCGTGCTCGAGCGTCAATTCCGCCGCTACTTCGCCGAAGCCGAGCGCCGCAAGGGCAACACCGGCGAAAACCTGATCGCCCTGCTCGAATCGCGCCTCGACAATGTCGTCTATCGCATCGGTTTTGGTTCGACCCGCGCCGAAGCGCGCCAGTTGGTCAGCCACAAGTCGATCACCGTCAACGGCGTGGCCAGCAATGTGCCCTCGCTGATGGTCAAGCCCGGTGACGTGATCGCCGTGCGCGAAAAGTCGAAGAAGCAAGCGCGTATCGTCGAAGGCCTGTCGCTGGCCGAGCAAAACGGCTTCCCGACCTGGCTGTCGGTCGACAAGAACAAGATGGAAGCGACCTTCAAGGCGGTTCCGGACCGCTCGGAAGTCGCGCAAGACGTGAACGAATCGCTGATCGTCGAATTGTATTCGCGCTGATCGGCAGCAGGCGCGCGACCTTCGCGCGCCTTTTGCTTTTTTGGGTTCTCGCGGGCGGTGGCCCGACGCGCAGAGCCGGCATCATCGAATCGGGCCGCCCTTCAGCCTTATCGGCGTAACGAGCCGAGGGTATTCGATAGGAAAGCACCTACATGCAAACCGCAATCTTCAAGCCGCGGGCGATCGAAGTCGAAACGATCGGCCCGAATTCCGCCAAGATCACGATGGAGCCGTTCGAGCGCGGCTATGGCCATACGCTGGGCAACGCGCTGCGTCGCGTCCTGCTCTCGTCCATGGTCGGCTACGCGCCCACCGAAGTCTCGATCGCCGGCGTCGTGCACGAATATTCGACGATCGATGGTGCGCAGGAAGATGTCGTCGACATCCTGCTGAACCTCAAGGGCATCGTCTTCAAGCTGCACAACCGCGACGAAGCCATCGTCACGCTCAAGAAGGATCAGCCCGGTCAAGTGACCGCGGCCGACATCGATGTCTCGCATGAAGTCGAGATCATCAACCCGAATCATGTGATCGCGCATCTGACCGCGGGCGGCAAGCTCGACATGCAGATCAAGATCGAAAAGGGCCGTGCCTACGTGCCGGGCAACGTGCGCAATGTGCACGACGAACACAAGCAGATCGGCCGCATCGTGCTCGACGCTTCGTTCTCGCCGGTCAAGAAGGTCAGCTATGCGGTCGAGTCCGCGCGCGTCGAACAACGCACCGACCTCGACAAGCTGGTCATGCACATCGACACCAACGGCGTGATCTCGCCCGAAGAAGCGATCCGCCAATCGGCCCGCATCCTGGTCGATCAGTTGTCGGTGTTCGCGGCGCTCGAAGGCACCGGCGAAACGCTGGAAACCCGTACCTCGGGCCCGGCGATCGATCCGATCCTGCTGCGTCCGGTCGACGATCTCGAACTCACCGTGCGTTCGGCCAACTGCCTCAAGGCCGAGAACATCTATTACATCGGCGACCTGATCCAGCGCACCGAGAACGAACTGCTCAAGACGCCGAATCTGGGCCGCAAGTCGCTCAACGAGATCAAGGAAGTCCTGGCCTCGCGCGGTCTGTCGCTCGGCATGAAGATCGACGATTGGCCCCCGGTCGGTCTCGACAAGTAATACGCCCGGTCCGCGAGCGCTGTGCGTTCAAGGGCCGGATCGCCACGAGGCGGGTGAACTGCAAGGCATTGAGTTGCCCGGTGCCCGCCGATAACAGCGCCCTTCATGGGCACGACAACGAAAGGAAGCAACATGCGTCACGGTAACGGTCTTCGTAAACTCAATCGCACCTCCGCGCACCGGATCGCGATGTTCCGCAACATGGCGAACTCGCTGATCCTGCACGAAGCCATCAAGACCACGCTGCCCAAGGCCAAGGATCTGCGCAAGTTCGTCGAGCCGCTGATCAACCTCGGCAAGACCCCGTCGCTGGCCAACCGCCGTCTGGCCTTCGACCGTCTGCGCGATCGCGACTCGGTCACCAAGATTTTCGGCGTGCTCGGCCCGCGCTACGCGACCCGTCCGGGCGGCTATCTGCGCATCCTCAAGATGGGTTTCCGTCAAGGCGACAATGCGCCGATGGCTTACATCGAGCTGCTCGACCGTCCGGAAGTCAGCGAAGAAGCTGCCGCCACGACCGAAGCGGCGTAACGCCGGCTCAGGCAGCAGCCACAAAAAAGCCAGGCATCGCGCCTGGCTTTTTTTTCGCCCGTCGGCGGCTCAGCTCGCGCGCCGGTGGCTCAGATACCGGCGCAACAGCATCGCGCCGCCCATCGCGACCGACAACGCACCCATCGCGACGAGCAGTATCCAGAAGCCCTGGGCATCCTTGAGCAAGGGCATCACCTCGAAATTCATGCCGAAGATCCCGGTGATCAGCGTCAGCGGCGCGAAGATCGCGGTGATCACGGTCAAGGTCTGCATGTTGCGATTGGTGCGATGGCTCATCGCACTGAAATGCAATTGCACCGCGCTTTCGATCGAGGCTTCGAGGCGCCGTGAATGGTTGAGCACCCGCGTGATGTGTTCCATCACATCGGCGATGCGCACCAGGTGGGCGTCGTTCTTCGCGGCCTCGGGCGTGGTTTCGAGGTAATGGTCGCGCAACTCCTGCAGCGCGTCGTATTGCTCTTCGCACAGGTATTCGAGCTTGCGCACCTCGTTGCGTGAATCGAGCAAGGCGACCCAGTTGTCGAACGGCCGGCGCGGATCGAGCAGTTCACGCTGCCAACGGTCGAGCTGGGCGGTCAGCGGCTGGCGCAGCTCGAGGTAACGATCGACCATCGCGTTGAGCAAACGCAGCATCAATTCTTCGGGACGCGCGGGCAGCCGTTGCTTGTCGCCGCCGTTACCGCCTTCACGGCTGCGGAATTCCAGCAAGCGAGTGCGTACTTGCTCGATGGTCCGGCTCGCATTGCCGTGGACTGTCACGAGCACCCGCTCGAACGCGAAAAAGGTGATCGGCCCGGTCGGCACACCGCGGAGCATGCGCCGGTCATTGGCCTTGCCCACCGGGGCGCCGGCGGTGCTGCCCGCGCTTTCACCGATCAGCTTGCGGAAGATGACGACCTCGTAATCCTGCGTGCTGTCGAAGAACGAGGGATGGGCGAGATTGAGCGCGTCCTGCAAATGCAGGTCGAACACCCGGACGCCCGTCAGCCGCAGGATCAGGTCCCGCAAAGGCTCGGGGCCTTCGCTCAGTTCCTCATGCAGGACATCGACCCAGACCCAGCCGGCGGCGGGCATGGTGGTGCAGGCCTCGTCGAGTCGCTGCGCGCCGTCCGGCAGGAGGTGCAAGGCGAGCATGGGCGGATCACTGGTCCTTGAGCCAGCGCGCGATATCCCGCGCGAAGTAAGTCAGTACTCCGTCGGCGCCGGCCCGTTTGAAGCCAACCATGGCTTCGAGCACGACCTTGCGTTCGTCGAGCCAGCCGTTCAGCGCGGCGGCCTTGAGCATCGCGTATTCGCCGCTGACCTGGTAGGCGAACGTCGGCACGCCGAAGCGGTCCTTCACTCTGCGCACGATGTCGAGATACGGCATGCCGGGCTTGACCATCACCATGTCGGCGCCTTCTTCGATGTCGAGCGCGACCTCGCGCAAGGCTTCGTCGGAATTGGCCGGGTCCATCTGGTAGGTCATCTTGTTGCCCTTGCCCAGATTGGCGGCGGATCCGACGGCATCGCGGAACGGGCCGTAGTAGGCGCTCGCATATTTCGCGCTGTACGCCATGATGCGGGTGTGGATGTGCTTGGCCGATTCGAGGGCCGAGCGGACGGCGCCGATGCGCCCGTCCATCATGTCGCTCGGCGCCACGATGTCGACGCCCGCATCGGCCTGGGCCAAGGCTTGCTGGGTCAGGATCGCGACCGTCGGATCGTTCAGGACGTAACCGTCGGTGTCCAGAACGCCGTCTTGACCATGCGAGGTGTACGGGTCGAGCGCCACATCGGTCAGGATGCCGAGTTCGGGAAATTGGCGCTTCAGCTCGCGCACCGCGCGCGGCATCAGGCCGTTCGGGTTCATCGCCTCGCGGCCATCGGGCGTCTTGAGCGCGGCATCGATCACCGGAAACAGTGCGAGGCAAGGGATGCCCAGGCGCAGGCAATCTTCGGCCACCGGCAGCAATTCATCGACGCTCAGGCGCTCGACGCCGGGCATGGATTTGACGGCTTCGCGCTGGCCGGAACCCTCGGTGATGAACACCGGATAGATCAGGTCGTCGGCCGTGACGACGGTCTCGCGCATCATGCGGCGGGAAAAATCGTCGCGGCGCATGCGACGCATGCGAATGGAGGGGAAGGCGGGTTTGTTCATGAAAACTCGATCTGAAAGCCGGGCCGCGCGCTGCCGGCCCGTATACGTGTGGATGCGATTGTGATGCAACTTTTCAATGACGGCGCACTCGTAACGCACAGATGGCGTTGGCTGTCTCCCGCTTTTCCTCCCTGAGCGGGCGCCTGGATTTCTTGAGGCGAACTTCGCCCCGGCTACGGCCGGGGCTATTTTTTGGGCGATCGATCTTTGTCGGTCTCGGGCGCCACACCCAACCATCCCAACACCCGTTGATCGGCTTCTTCGAGGCCGATGCGTTTGAGTGCCGAGAAGACCTGGACCGTGTGCGGTGTATTCGCAAAGGCCGCGCGCACCTGCTGCAAGGCTTGCGCGGTCTCGCTGCGATTGAGCTTGTCGCACTTCGACAGCAGCGCATGGATGGGCTTGCCCGCATGGCTCAGCCAGTCGATGAGTTGCACATCGAGGTCGGTCAGCGGCCGTCTGGCATCCATGATCAGGACCACGCCGCGCAATTCGGCGCGGTCGCGCAGATAGCCACCGAGAAATTCATCCCAATGGCTGCGCGCCTCGGTGCCCGAGGCCGCCGCATACCCGTAGCCGGGCAGATCGACGAGATAGCCGTAGGTGCGGTCGCGGTCGGCGATGGCGAAATAATTGAGATGCTGCGTGCGCCCCGGCGTCTTGGAGGCAAACGCGAGGCGCTTCTGGTTGCAAAGCAGGTTGATCGCCGTGGACTTGCCGGCGTTGGACCGCCCGACGAAGGCGACCTCCGGCAGGCCGGGGACCAAGCCGCCGCCTTGGCGGAGTTGGTCCGAGGAGGCGATGGTGACCTGAAAACTGGCGCGGTGAAGTAGGCTCATGCAGGGGGCGGCGTCAACGGATGGACCGGAGTGTGGACCGGAAGTCACAGCGCACGGCGCCGCCGAATTAGAACTTGTGGTCTCAAATTGTATAATGAGGAGTTTGCTTGGGTCAGACCCCAGATTCACTCAGATTCGGCAGTTCGCGGCGTGGCGTTCGTTGCACGGTGCGGACTCAGCTTCCGTTCGGAATAGCGCGAGGAGAACCATGAAGTTCACGAAGTTGACGATGCTTGCCCTCATGGCGGCAGCGAGCGCAGGCGCCGTTGCGCAGCAAGCGCCCGCGACCCCTGACCCGACCAAGGGCCAGGCGATGGCCACGACCGTTTGCGTTGCGTGCCACGCGGCCGACGGCAATGCGATTGCGCCGACCTTTCCCAAGCTGGCCGGCCAGCATTACGACTACATCGTCAAGCAACTGACGAACTTCAAGGTCCAGCCCGGCGCGCAAGCGCCCGAGCGCGACAACGCCCAGATGCTCGGTTTCGCGTCGATGCTGACCGAAGACCAGGTGCGTGATGTGGCGGCGTATTTCTCGTCGCAGAAGCTGCAACCGGCTTCCGCCGCAAACAAAGACAGCGCTGAACTCGGCCAGAAGATCTTCCGCGCCGGCATCGCTTCCAAGGGCGTCGCGGCCTGCGCCGGTTGCCATGGCCCCAACGGCGGCGGCATCCCCGGACAATACCCGCGCATCGGCGGCCAATGGTCCGAATACGCCGAAGCGCAACTGACCGCGTTCCGCCAAGGCGTTCGCAAGAACAACCCGACCATGGCCGACATCGCCGGCCGTTTGTCGGACGTTGAAATCAAGGCCGTCGCCGATTACGTCGCCGGTCTGCGCTGAGTTCAGCGCGGCAAGTCCGCGTGACTTAGGCATCGAAAGGGCAGCTTCGGCTGCCCTTTTCTTTGCGCAGGCGATTCTTGTCTTGTCAGCAGGGCCAAGGCGCTGGGCAGGAACTTCCCGCACCTGGACGCGTCTGCATCGCGTATTGCGCTGTAAGTTTCACGCGCGCGGATCGACCAAGCGATATGGGCGCAGGCCGCGGCAAGGCGGGCGCAGGACAGGAGAATCGACATGCTGATACGAGGCAGCCAATGGCGCTTGCGCAACGGTGAACCGATCGCCGCGTCGGAGGTCACGCCGCGCGCGGTCTATGAAGGACGGCGCGCCTGGTTGAAGGCGGCCGCCGCGGGCGCCGGGATGGCCGCCATGTCGGAATGGGCGACGCGCACCGCCTTGGCCGCACCGGCGCGTGGTCTCGAAGCGCGTACTTCGTCGTGGTCGGTCATGGACAAGCCCACGCCGCAAAAAGACGCGACCAGCTACAACAACTTCTATGAATTCGGCACCGACAAGGCCGACCCGCAAGCGCTCGCCGGCCGTTTCCGCACCCGGCCCTGGACGGTGAGCCTCGAAGGCGCATGCGCCAAGCCGCAGACGATAGGCATCGACGAATTGCTGCACTTGAGCGCACTCGAAGAACGCACCTACCGGCTGCGTTGTGTCGAAGGCTGGAGCATGGTGATTCCGTGGATCGGCTATTCCTTGTCGGAATTGCTCAAGCGTGCGCAGCCCAACGCTTCGGCGCGCTATGTCGAATTCACGAGCGTCGCGCAAACCGACACCATGCCCGGCCTGCGTTCGCGTGTGCTCGATTGGCCCTATGTCGAAGGCTTGCGCATCGACGAAGCCATGCATCCTTTGACCATGCTCGTGGTCGGTATGTATGGCGAAGTTCTGCCCAATCAGAACGGTGCGCCGGTGCGGCTGGCGGTGCCCTGGAAGTACGGATTCAAGAGTGCCAAATCGATCGTGCGCATCCGCTTCGTCGACAAGGAGCCGGCCACGAGCTGGGTCAAGGCCGCCCCCCAGGAATACGGCTTTTATTCGAATGTGAATCCGACTGTCGATCATCCGCGTTGGAGCCAGGCCACCGAAAGGCGCATTCCCGACGACGGCTTCTTCAGCCCCAAGCGCAAGACCTTGATGTTCAATGGGTATGAAGCGCAAGTGGCTTCGTTGTACGCCGGCATGGATTTGAGAAAGTTCTTTTGATGACGACCACGAAATCCGAATTGCCGTTCGATCTGCGTCTGCTCGGGCCGCGCGCCATCCTCGCGGTCAAGGCTTTGATCTGGCTGCTCGCGCTGATTCCGTTCGTGCGCCTGGTCGTGGGCGCGGTTCAAGGC
>CAXBRX010000109.1:0-9560 GCA_963977835.1 uncultured Derxia sp. | reverse complement strand
AACTTTCCCGACGACGCGCACATGCTGACCGACGGCGTGATGATGACGGCCGACATCCGCAATTGCCGCGTGTTGTTCATCGACCGCGAAGCCGGCAAGGTGCTCGACCAATGGGGCAAGACCGGCAGTTGCCGCCATGACCCGCCGCGCGCGCTCAACTATCCCAATGGCGCGACCCCGCTCGAAAACGGCGACATCCTGATCACCGAGATCAGCGGCCCTTACATTTCGCGCATCACGCGCACCGGCAAGGTGGTCTGGAGCGTGCACACGCCCTGGGTGCTGTACCCGTCGGACGCTTTCCCGACCCAGGACGGTCAGGTCATCGTGGCCGACTTTTCGAAGCCGGGCCGCATCGTGATCTTCGATCCGATCAAGAAGAAGCTGACCTGGGAATATCAGGTCAAGAGCGGCGACGGCATGCTCGACCATCCTTCGCTCGCGCGTGAACTGCCCACCGGCGATGTGCTGGTCACCGACGATCTGCGCAACCGCATCGTCGTCATCGACCGCCAGACCAAGCAGATCATCTGGCAATACGGCCTGCTCGACAAAGCCGGCAGCGCGCCCGGCCAATTGAACTATCCGGACGGCTTCGATCTCGACGTCTTCCGCGACTGGCGCCCAACCAACGCCGCCGCGCGCTGAGCGCGCTGCCACAGGCTCATCTGGTGAGCCTGTGGCAAGCCAGACTGGCTTCCAGACCAATGTTCTGGAGGCTTGCATGAAGCATCTGGCTGATCCGTTTCAACCCGCGCCCGTGGTGGCGCATCCGCTCATCGGCAATGCGCGCACCGCCTGGTCGGGGCGCCGTTATGCACGTCTGGTACGCCCCGACGGGCGCTGCCGGGTGCTGCCTTTGCTCGCGATCGACGATCCGCGCCTGGACGTGCCGACTTATTTGCGGCGCGGCTTGCGCATTCCCGGCGTCAATTGCGAATCGGCCTGAGGCTCGGGCTCGGCCCAGTCGGCATCGGCGAAGGCCTCGGCCAGAAACTCGACCAGCGCGCGCACCCGGGCCGACATTTGCCGGCGCGCCGGATAGACCGCGAACACGCCGACTTCGGCCGTGGTCGTGTCGGTCAGCAAAGGCACGAGGCTGCCGCGCGCGAGGTCGTCGGCGACCACGAAATAAGGCATCCGGATGATGCCTTGATGCGCCAACGCGGCGGCGCGGCCGGTGTCGCCATTGTTGACGCGCAACCGGGTGTGCGTATTCACCTCCTGCGGGCCGTCGGGGGTGTCGAAATGCCAGACATCGCCGGTCGGCGCGTAGGTGTAGGCGACGACCTCGTGTTCGGCCAATTGCGCCACCCGTGTCGGCGTGCCGTGCCGCGCCAGATAGGTCGGCGAAGCGCAGACCACCAGCCGCACCCGCGCCAGCAGGCGCGCGGCCAGCGATTCATCGGGCGTGCGGGTGATGCGGATCGCGACATCGACGCCTTCTTCGATCAGATCGATGCGGCGGTCGGTCAGGGTGATGTCGAGCTCGATCTTGGGATGGCGGTCGAGAAACACGCCCCATAACGGCCCGAGATGCTGGACGCCGAAGGTATGCGGCGCGTTGACGCGCAACAGGCCGGCCGGGTCGGGCGCGCGCGCGGCGGCGGCATCGTCGGCCTCGGCGAGTTCGGTCAACAAATTGCGCGCGCGCTCGAAATAGGCGCGACCGGCTTCGGTCAGCGCAACCCGGCGCGTGGTCCGGTGCAAGAGCCGCGCACCGAGCCGGGTTTCGAGTTCGAGCACGCCGCGCGACACCGCCGCCTTGGAAGTGCCGAGCGCATCGGCCGCGCGCACGAAGCTGCAGGCCTCGACGACATGGACGAAGGTTTCGATCTGGCGATAACGATCCATGGCGGCCTCCCTTCCTCCAATTGTCTCAGTTTACGCAATGACGTGTCGTCATGAGCGCCGTTTATCGCGGAGCGCGACGCTTCTATAGTCGGTCCCCATCGCAGTCCCGCCGGATTTCATCGTGTCGGGACGCAGGGTCGCTCATTTCGAGGAGTCGTTCGTGTCGTCCAGCACGCATTACACGCGCACCGCCATCGCGTTGCATTGGTTGATCGCCTTGTGCCTCGTGGCCTTGTTCGGTCTGGGTCTGACCATGACCGGGCTGCCTTTCTCACCGTTCAAGCTCAAGGTGTACTCGTGGCACAA
Organism: uncultured Derxia sp.; assembly: GCA_963977835.1. GTDB lineage: Bacteria > Pseudomonadota > Gammaproteobacteria > Burkholderiales > Burkholderiaceae_E > CAXBRX01. The sequence goes on along the minus strand of CAXBRX010000109.1, from coordinate 7,400 downwards.
ATGGGCCGGCGTGACGGTCTTTGCGCTCGTCGTCGTGCGCCTGGTCTGGCGCCTGACGCATACGCCGCCGCCCGCGCCGCTCAGCATGCCGAGCTGGCAGCAGCAGGCCGCCGCGCTCGGCCATGGCGTGCTGTATCTGTTGATGTTCGCCATTCCGTTGTCGGGCTGGCTGATGAGTTCGGCCAAAGGCTTCCAGACCGTCTACCTCGGCGTGCTGCCGCTGCCCGACCTGGTCGGCAAAAACACCGAACTCGGCGACACGCTGGCCGGCGTACATGCCTGGCTCAACTATCTGATGTGCGCGGTCGTGATCGGCCATGCGCTCGCCGCCCTCAAACATCACCTGCTCGACCGCGACGATGTGTTGCTGCGCATGTCGCCCCGGCATTTGCGCCGCGGTCGTTCGTCTTCTTTTTAGGAGTCCGCATGAAATCGATGTCTTCCTTGGCCCACGTTGCGCGTGGCGCCGCCTTCGGCCTGCTGGCCTGGTCGGCCATGGCCGGCGCCAACGCCGCCGAATTCAACACCGTCGTGCCCGAACGCAGCACGGTCGCCTTCAGCTACAAGCAAATGGGCGTCGCGATGGACGGACGGTTTCGCAAATTCAGCGCTCAATTGAATTTCGATCCGGCCAAGCCGCAGGCCGCGCAAGCCAGCCTCGACGTGGACATCGGCAGCATCGACGCCGGCTCGGCCGATGCCAACGGGGAAGTGGTGGGCAAGCAATGGTTCGACGCCAAGGCGTTTCCGAGTGCGCGCTTCGTCGCCAAGTCCATCAAGGCCGCCGGCCCTGGCCGTTATGACGTTGCGGGCGGCCTGAGCATCAAAGGTCGCAGCATCGAAGTCAACGCGCCCGCAAGCTTCAAGCAAGAAGGCGCCGACGGCGTCTTCGACGGCACGTTCGTGATCAAGCGCGCCGACTTCGGCATCGGCAACGGGCCGTGGGCGGATTTCGATGTCGTCGCCAATGAAGTGCAGATCAAGTTCCACCTGGTGGCCACCAGCCGCCGCAAACCTTGACCAACCCCCTCTGGAGTCCACCATGAAAAAAATCGCCTTGCTCGCCATCGCCGCCGCTTTCGCCATCCCCGCGCACGCGGCGCCCGAGACTTATGTCATCGACGGCACCCATACCTATCCGCGCTTTTCGTACAGCCATTTCGGCTATTCGACCCAGCTCAGCCGCTTCGACAAGACCAGCGGCAAGATCGTCATCGACCGCGCGGCCAAGACCGGTTCCGTTGATGTCGTGATCGACACCAAGTCGGTCGACACCGGCTTCCCCGTGTTCAACGGCCACATCCAGGGCGAAGATTTCTTCAATACCGAGAAGTACCCGACCGCGACCTACAAGTCGAGCGCGCTCAAGTTCGAGGGCGACAAGCTCGTCGCAGTCGACGGCACGCTGACCCTCAAGGGCATCAGCAAGCCGGTCACGCTCACGATCACGTCGTTCCAGTGCATGCCGCATCCGATGCTCAACAAGGATGCCTGCGGCGCGAACGCCACCGCGACCATCAAGCGCTCGGACTTCGGCGCCGGCAAGTACGCGCCTTATGTGAGCGATGAAGTCACGCTGAACATTGCGGTCGAAGCGATCAAGGAGTAAGGGTTAAGCAGTCCGTCCACCCCGCCTGCCCACCACGAAGGAGTCCGCATGTCCAAGCCCGAACCGAACATCGCTCAACGCTCGCCGTATGCCGTGCCGGTCGAAGCCGGCAAGGAGTATTGGTGGTGCGCTTGCGGCAACAGCAAGAGCCAGCCGTTTTGCGATGGCAGCCACAAGGGCGGCGCCTTCACGCCGACCAAGTACACCGCCGAACAGACCGGCACCGTGTACTTTTGCGGTTGTAAGCACAGCAAGAACGGCGCCTTGTGCGACGGCACCCATAAATCGCTCTGAGCCACCGTCAGGCATGAAAAGCCGGGCCGTCACACCCCTGTGTAGCGGCCCGGTTTGTGGTTGATCGCGAGCACCAGATTCAAGGCCAGCGCGCCGATCACCGACACCACCACCATCCAGGGCGTCACCACCGCGAACGACGCCAGCACGATGGCGCAATCGACGGCCATCTGCACCTTGCCGGCGCGCCAGCCTTTTTTCTCCTGCAGCCATAGCGCCATGACGCCGACGCCGCCCAGGCTCGCGCGATGGCGAAACAGCATCAGCAAACCGGTGCCGATCAGGAAGCCACCCATCACGGCCGCGAACAAAGCGTCCAGATGCGCGAAAGCGATCACCTGCGGCAGCAGCTCGGCCATGGCCGACACCAGCGCGATCGCCGCGAAAGTCTTGATCGTGAAGGCGCGCCCCATCACCCGCAGCGCCAGCCAGTAAAACGGCAGATTCAGCACGAAAAACACCGGCCCGAACCGCCAATGGGTCAGGTAATGCACGAGAAACGCCAAGCCTGCCGTTCCGCCGGTAAGCAAGCCCACACTACGGTACATGGACATGCCGAGCGCGATGAACAAAGCGGCGACGAACAAGGCCTGGGCGTCTTCGAACCAGGTATGGCGGGTGGTGCTGGGTGCATTCATGGTCGCGCATTGTCACTCAAGGCGCGGGCCCGGCGACGCATGACCGGCGGCGACACCCGCCTATGGCTCACCTAGCGCCGATGTGCCTGGGTCTCGCACGAGTGTTGTAACAGGTGTGAACCGCATCGCAGCCTTCCAGGCTACGCTAACCGCCGCCGCTGCATCGGCGGCAACTGCCCTTGTCATACATCCCACTCTGGAGGCCTCATGGCGAACAAGATTCGTCCCTGGATCGTCCGCAGCACGCTTGCCGCATTGGCGGCAGCGATCGGTTCCGTAGCCGCGGCCGGCACCCCGGCCGTGCAAGCATCGGCGGCCGCGCCGACCACGACCGACCGCATCATCGTGAAGTACCGCGACGGCAGCACCACGCAGATGCAGGCGGCGAGCACCAACAGCCGCGCCTTGCAGCGCCAGAGCGCGCTCGATTCGTCGGGTGCGCGCTTCAATGTGCGCATGACCCATCTGCGCGGCACCGCGCTGGGCGCGAACGTGCTGCGCCTGGACCATCACATGACGAACGCCGATGCCGCCGCCCTCGCGCGCGACATCGCCGCCGCCGACCCCGATGTCGAATACGCGGAACCCGACCGGATCCTGCGGCCGCTGTTCACGCCCAACGACACCTACTACGCCTCGCAATGGCATTACTACGAAAGCACGGCGGGCCTGAACCTGCCGGCGGCCTGGGATCTGTCGACCGGCACCGGCATCGTCGTGGCGGTCATCGACACCGGCTACCGTCCGCATGCCGACCTGGCCGCGAACATCGTCCCCGGCTATGACTTCATCACCGACACCGCGGTCAGCAACGATGGCAATGGCCGCGACGCCGACGCGAGCGATCCGGGCGATGCCATCGTCGCGGGCGAATGCGGCAGCGGCTATCCGACCCAGGACCAATCGAGCAGCTGGCACGGCACCCATGTGGCCGGCACCATCGCAGCGGTGACCAACAACGGCACCGGCGTCGCGGGCGTGGCCTTCGGCGCCAAGGTGCAACCGGTGCGCGTGCTCGGCAAATGCGGCGGCTACACCTCCGACATCGCCGACGCCATCATCTGGGCCTCGGGCGGTACGGTGAGCGGCGTGCCCGCCAATGCGACCCCGGCGCGGGTGCTCAACCTTTCGCTCGGTGGCAGCGGCACTTGCGATACCACGACCCAGAACGCGATCAACTCGGCGCGCTCGCGCAATGCGGTGGTCGTGGTCGCGGCCGGCAACAGCAACGCCAATGCCGCGAATTATTCGCCCGCGAGCTGCACCGGCATCGTGACGGTCGCGGCGGTCAATCGCAGCGGCGGCCGCGCCTATTACTCGAACTACGGCAGCGTGGTCGAGGTCGCCGCGCCCGGCGGCGACATGACGAGCGCCGCCGCCAACGGCATCCTTTCGACGCTCAACGCGGGCACCACCACGCCGGGCGCCGATGTCTATGCCTATTACCAAGGCACCTCGATGGCGACGCCGCATGTGGCCGGCGTGGTTGCGCTGATGCTGGCCAAGAACGCGAGCCTCACGCCCGACCAGGTGATCACGATGCTGCAAAGCACCGCGCGCGCCTTCCCGGCCACCTGCAGCCAATGCGGGGCGGGGATCGTCGATGCGGCCGCAGCCGTCAAGGCCGCCATCGCGGGCGGCGGCGGTGGTGGCGGAGGCAGCACCACGGTCGCCGAAGTCGAGTCGAACAACACGCTCGCGACGGCGCAAACCATCGGCACCGCAGGCACGACCGTCAATGGCAGCTTCAGCAGCAAGACCGACACCGACTACTACAAAGTGGTCCTGCCGGCCGGCAAAACGCTGACCGCGACACTGACGCCGAACGCCAGCAGCGATTACGACCTCTACCTGTACAACAGCGCGGGCACGCAGCTTGCGCGCAGCGTCAACGGCAAGGGGGCCGCCGACACCGTGACCTACACCAACACGGGCGGCAGCAGCGCGACGCTCTATGTCCGCGCCTATTACTACTCTGGCAGTACGGGTACCGCGGGCACGTACACCCTCAAGCTGAGCTGGTGATAGCCCCGGTCGCACGGGTTCAATGCAACAACGGGCGCTTCGGCGCCCGTTTTTTTGCCGGATTTGGCACGCCCAAGGAATTGCACCCGAATTCCCCAGTTTTTCCATTCAAGTAAATCGCGCACCGCCCCTAGGCTGATGACGTCTTACGGTGACATGGCGCCTCCGTATGCCCGCTGCACGAAGCGCATGCGCAACTCATGCCCCCTTCAATTCGAAAAATGACAGGCGCTGACGCTTTTCAAGGAAATGTGGAGATGGACAAGCTACGCATCTCAATGCGCCTGACGCTGCTTATCGGTGCGCTTTCAATGGCTCTGCTCATTCTTGGCGGAATCGCTTTGTACGGCATGTCGCGCGCGGCCGAATCGGTGCGCACGGTGTATGAAGATCGGACCATTCCGGCGGCACAGATCGGCGAGGTGCGTTACCGACAAACGCATGCGCGTCTGGTCATCACGGAGGCGATCGCCAATCCGACCCCTGAGCAGCTCGCGCTGACGGTCAAGCTCGTCGACGACGATATCAGTTCGGTCGCGGGCACCTGGAAGGCCTACATGGCGACCACCTTGACGCCCGAAGAAGCGCGTCTGGCGCAGTCCTATGCCGATGATCGCAAGAAGTACCGCGAAGAAGGTCTGCTGCCCATCATGGCTGCCTTGCGCGCCAACGATGTGAAGGAAGCCAAGCGGCTGAACATCGAGGTCATCCCCGGCTTGTTCGCACCGCTGGTGGAAAAATCGAACGCTCTCTCGCAATTGCAGCTCGACGTGGCCAAGCAGGAATTCGAGAACGCCAAGGCGATTGGAACGACGCTGCGCAATACGGCCATTGCCGCCCTGGCGCTCGGTATCGCGTTCGGCCTGGCATTCGGTGCGCTGATCACGCGCAGCATCGTGCGTGCACTCGGCGGCGAACCTGCTGAAGTCAAGGACGCAGCCGATGCGATCGCGCGCGGCGACCTGACCGCGACCATCGCAGTCCGCGCGGGCGACGAAAGCAGCGTCATGGCCGCGATGCGCCGCATGGCCGACAACCTGCGCCGTACAGTGCAATCGGTGCGCCAGAATGCAGAAAGCGTTGCCAGCGCCAGCGCCCAGATCGCGACCGGCAACGCCGATCTGTCGAGCCGCACCGAACAACAAGCCAGCGCGCTCGAACAGACCGCCGCGTCGATGGAAGAATTGGGTTCGACCGTGCGTCTGAACGCCGACAACGCGAAACAGGCGAATCAATTGGCCTCGGGTGCCTCCGATGTCGCGCGTCGCGGCGGCACGGTCGTCAACGAAGTGGTGGAGACGATGCGCGGCATCAACGAAAGCTCACGCCGCATCGCCGACATCATCGGCGTCATCGACGGCATCGCCTTCCAGACCAACATCCTCGCGCTCAATGCGGCCGTGGAAGCGGCGCGCGCCGGTGAACAAGGCCGCGGTTTCGCGGTGGTGGCGAGCGAAGTGCGCAACCTCGCGCAACGCAGTGCGGCCGCCGCCAAGGAAATCAAGACTCTGATCTCCGACAGCGTCGGCCGGGTCGCGCTCGGGTCGGATCTGGTGCACGACGCGGGCACGACCATGAACGAAGTCGTCGATGCGATCCGCCGCGTCACCGAGATCATGGGTGAAATCAGTGCCGCGAGCGGCGAGCAAAGCGCGGGCGTGAGCCAGGTCGGCACCGCGGTCGCGCACATCGACCAGACCACACAACAAAACGCCGCGCTGGTGGAACAAAGCGCGGCGGCGGCGCAAGGCCTCAAGGATCAGGCCGACCAGCTCGTGCAATCGGTGGCGGTGTTCAAGCTGGCGGCCTGAGATCGGTATCAGCTCAACCTGAACACCGACACGGCCTCGACCAAGGCCTGGGCTTGCGCCTTGAGGCTGTCGGCCGCGGCCGCGCTTTCCTCGACCAGGGCCGCATTCTGTTGCGTGACCTGATCCATCGACGTCACCGCCTGTCCGACTTGCGCCACCCCGGCGTTCTGCTCCGCGTTGGCATTGCTGATCTCGCCGACGATGTCGGTCACGCGCTGGATCGATTGCACGACTTCCTGCATGGTGGCGCCGGCCACCAGCTATGGGGGAGGGCAGGCGTTGGACAAATTGCAGGCATCTGCCTTGGCCGTGCACTGAATTGACCTGAGCACAGGGCATCGATGGCCATCGGCCATCCTTTAAAATTCGATCACAGGCATCAATGGAGTAGACGTGGCCCGACACAAACAACACCCGGCAGATCCCCAGGGAGAGGGGCGTCGTGTGATCAAAAAATATCCGAATCGCCGCCTCTATGACACGGCCACTTCGTCGTACATCACGCTGACCGATGTCAAAAAGATGATCATGGGGCATGTCGATTTGGTGGTGCAAGACGCCAAGTCGCAAGAAGACTTGACCCGCAGCATTTTGTTGCAAATCATTTTGGAAGAAGAAACCGCTGGCGTGCCGCTGTTCTCAGAAGCCGCCTTGGCCAACATCATCCGTTTTTATGGTCATGCCATGCAAGGCTACTTGGGCAGCTATTTGGAAGCCAATATGCAACAGTTGATGGACTTGCAACGCAAGATGGCGGAGCCCTCCGTGCCCATGACCCCCGATGCATGGCTGAAAATGGCCCAAGACGCCAATCCCTTTTTGCAAGGTTTCCATGCCTATGCCCAGCAAATGTTGGGTGCCATGGGCATCAAAAGCAATTCCAATTGAGTGAGGACATGAGCACTCACGCCGCGACACCTAAAGTGGGCTTTGTCAGCTTGGGTTGCCCCAAAGCGCTGACCGACTCAGAGTTGATCCTGACCCAACTCAGTGCCGAGGGGTATGAGACCAGCAAAACCTTTC
>CAXBRX010000108.1:0-9599 GCA_963977835.1 uncultured Derxia sp. | reverse complement strand
CGTCGGCCTTCATCGTTGCGATCGCCCTCGGTGTCGGGGCGATCGCCGGCGCGAGCGCGGCAGCCGCGAACGCGGGCACGGCTGCGCGCAAATCGTCGGCCGAACAACGCCAGGCCGAGTTGCGCGAGCGCATCCGCGCGCTCAAGAACGAACTCGCCAAATCGGAAAGCAAACGCGCCGAAGCGCGCGATGCGCTGCATGAATCCGAAACCGCGATTTCCGATTCCAACCGTCAATTGCGCGATCTGGCCGATCAGCAGCGCGACGCCCAGTCGCGCCTGACCAGCCTGGGCCAGGAACGCGCGCGCATCGAAGCCCAGATCGCCGCCGAACGCGCGCGCATCGCCGATCTGGTCCGTGCGCAATATCTGGCCGGCCATCAAGGGCCCTGGCAATTGCTGCTGGCGGGCGAAAACCCCAACACCGTCGGGCGCAACCTGATGTATCTGGGCTATTTCGCGCGCGCCAGCCAGGCCGCGGTCGCCCGGCTCGAACAAGACACCGCGCGGCTGGCGGCTTTGGCCGACACCGAACGCCAGCATTCCGAGGAGATCGCGCAGATCACGCGTGACCAGGAAGCGGCGCGCAAGACCTTGCAACGCGAGAAGCAGCAACGCAGCGCCACCTTGCAAAAGGTGTCCGACCAGATCCGTGCCCAACGCAAGGAAGTCGGCGCGCTCGAACGCGATGCGGCGCGCCTGAACGGGCTCATCAAGAGCCTGTCGAAACTGATTGCCGAAGAAGAACGCAAGGCGCGCGAACGCCGCGACGCGGCCAAGCGCGCCGCCCAGCAAGCCGAACGCGACGCCGCCAAACGCAATGCGAACGCCGGCAAGGCGGGCAAAGCCACCACGCCGCCGTCACGTCCCGACACAAGCCCGGCACGTCCTGACGACGCACAAGACGACGCCTGGGTGGACAATGGGGTGCGCTTTGCCAGCGCGCGCGGCAAGCTGCGCATGCCGGTGCGCGGCGACATCATCGGACGGTTCGGCCAGGCCCGGTCGGATTCCAAGATGACCTGGAAAGGCATTTTCATCGGTGCCCCTCAGGGCAGTGAGGTCAAAGCGATCGCCGCTGGTCGGGTGGTCTTTGCCGATTGGCTGCGCGGGTTCGGCAACCTGTTGATCGTGGACCATGGCGACCAATACCTCTCGATTTACGGCGGCAACGAGACCATGTACAAACAAGCCGGGCAGACCGTGAATGCCGGCGAGGCGATCGCCACCGTCGGCTCGACCGGGGGCGCCGAGAAGCCCGGTCTATACTTTGAATTGCGTCACCGCGGCGAACCGTTCGACCCGTTAGGCTGGGTTCGCTGAAGGCACTCTGGGGATCAGAACTATGGATAGCGGCAGCAGGATGGGCAGCAAGATCAAAAGCATCGGGCTGGTATCGGCGGGCGTCGTCGCGGGCGTGTTGATCAGCCTGCAATTCTCGGCGGTCGCGCAAAAGGACGCCCGGCCCACGCTGCCGTATGAAGAAATCCGGCAATTCACCGATGTGTTCGGCGCGATCAAGAACAATTACGTCGAGCCGGTCGAAGACAAGAAACTCATCGCCGAGGCGATCAGCGGCATGCTCGCGGGTCTCGATCCGCACAGCGCCTACCTCGACGCCGACGCCTTCAAGGAATTGCAGGTCGGCACCCAAGGCGAATTCGGTGGCCTGGGCATGGAAATCGGCAGCGAAGACGGCTTTCCGCGCGTCATCGCCCCGATCGAAGACACCCCGGCCGCGCGTGCCGGCGTGCGCGCAGGCGACTTGATCATCCGCGTCGACGACAAATCGACCAAGGGCATGAACACCTCCGACGCCGTCAAGCTCATGCGCGGCAAGCCCAAGACCACGGTCACGCTGACCCTGATGCGCAAGGGCACCGAAGCGCCGATCGTGCTGACGCTCGAACGCGCGATCATCAAGGTGCAATCGGTGCGCGCCAAGATGGTCGAACCCGGCTACGGCTACATCCGCATCACGCAATTCCAGGAAGCCACGGCCGAGAACCTCGTCACCCAGCTCAACAAGCTGTATGCGCAAGCGCCGCTCAAGGGCCTGGTGCTCGATCTGCGCAACGATCCGGGCGGCCTGTTGCATGCCGCGATCGGCGTGTCGGCGGCCTTCCTGCCGAGCAAGTCGCTGGTGGTCTCGACCGACGGCCGCAACGAGGAATCGCATCGCAAATATCTGGCCACGCCCGAGGATTACCTGATCAAGCGCGGCGCCGACGATTTCATCGCCAAGGTGCCGGCCGACGCGCGCAAGGTGCCGATGGTGGTGCTCGTGAACGGTGCTTCGGCCTCGGCCTCGGAAATCGTCGCGGGCGCGCTGCAAGACCTCAAGCGCGCCCAGGTGCTCGGCACGCAAAGCTTCGGCAAGGGTTCGGTGCAGACCATCCTGCCCTTGTCGCAGACCACCGCGATCAAGCTCACCACGGCGCGCTATTTCACGCCCTCGGGCCGCAGCATCCAAGCCAAGGGCATCGAGCCCGATTACCTGGTCTGGGAGCGCCCGCAAGGCGATCCGTTCGCCGATGTGCGCATGCGCGAGTCCGACCTCGATCATCACCTGACCAATGCGCAAGGCGAAGAAACGCGCGACAAGAAGTCGCCCGAAGAACTCGCCGCCGAAGCCAAGCGCGTGCAGGACATGCTCAAGGATTACAAGCCGGTCGAATTCGGCACGCCCGAAGACTGGCAGCTCAAGCAAGCGCTCAACCTGCTGCACGGCAACAAGGTCGAAACCGCCCCGGCCAAGACCGAGACTGCCGCGGCGCCCAAGACGCCGAGCAACTGAGCAAGCGCCCGAACGCAACGGCTGCAAAAACAAGGGCACGGTGACGCACCGTGCCCTTTGTTCTTGGGGCCGACCGCCACGCCCTATGGACGACACTCAACTCATCCGTTATTCGCGCCACATCCTGCTCGACGAGCTCGGGATCGAAGGACAAGCACGCATTCGCGCCGCGACCGCACTCGTGATCGGCGCCGGCGGGCTCGGCTCACCGGCCGCACTCTATCTGGCGTCGGCCGGCATCGGGCGGATCGTGATCGCCGACCATGACCGCGTCGATCTGACCAATCTGCAGCGGCAAATCCTGCATACGACCGCGCGTGTCGGGCAACCCAAAGTGGCCTCGGCGCGTGCTGCGCTGGCCGACATCAATCCGGAAGTGCAGGTCGAGGCGCTCGAAGAACGGCTCGACGCGACGCGGCTCGACGCGGAAGTCGCGCGCAGCACCGTGGTGCTCGACTGCTCCGATAATTTCGCGACCCGCCATGCGATCAACCGCGCGTGCGTCAAGCATCGCGTGCCGCTGGTCTCGGGCGCCGCGATCCGTTTCGACGGGCAGATCAGCGTGTTCGACCTGCGCGAGGCCGATGCGCCGTGCTACCACTGCCTGTTTCCGGAAGGTCAGGACGTCGAACCCGTGAATTGCGCGACCATGGGCGTGTTCGCGCCGCTCACGGGCATCATCGGCTGCACCCAGGCGGCCGAGGCGCTCAAGCTCGTGGCGGGGATCGGCACTTCCTTGAACGGCCGGCTGTTGTTGCTCGACGCCTTGAGCATGCAATGGACCACCATCGGCCTGGCACGCGATCCCGGCTGCACGGTGTGCGCGATGCAGCCGGAATAAGCACATCACCGCCGGTTCTTTGGCAACCTGCCCGGCCGGTCCGCACAATCGCCCCTTCAATCCAACTTCAACAAGAGACGACCCCATGACGACGCGCAAACTCGAAACCATTGCCGTGCACGGCGGCTACAGCCCGGAACCGACCACCAAGGCGGTCGCGGTGCCGATCTACCAGACCACCGCCTATGCCTTCGACAGCGCCCAGCATGGCGCCGACCTGTTCGACCTCAAGGTCCAGGGCAACATCTATACGCGCATCATGAATCCGACCAACGCGGTGCTCGAAGCGCGCGTGGCCGAGATGGAAGGCGGTATCGCGGGCTTGGCGCTGGCCTCGGGCATGGCGGCCATCACCTACGCGGTCCAGACCATCGCCGAAGCCGGCGACAACATCGTGAGTTCCGCCACGCTCTACGGCGGCACCTACAACCTGTTTGCGCACACCCTGCCGCAATTGGGCATCGAGACCCGCTTCGCCGATGCGCGCGATCCGGAAAGCTTCGGCAAGCTCATCGATGCGCGCACCAAGGCGATCTTTTGCGAATCGATCGGCAACCCGCTCGGCAATGTGACCGATTTCGGCGCGCTGGCCGAAGTCGCGCATCGCCATGGCGTGCCGCTCATCGTCGACAACACCGTGCCCTCGCCTTATCTGTGCCGGCCGATCGAACACGGCGCCGACATCGTCGTGCATTCGCTGACCAAATACATCAACGGCCACGGCAACAGCGTGGGCGGCATGATCGTCGATTCGGGCAAATTCCCGTGGGCTGAGCACAAGACGCGCTTCAAGCGCCTGAACGAGCCCGACGTCAGCTACCACGGCGTGGTCTATACCGAAGCCCTCGGGCCGGCCGCCTACATCGGCCGCGCGCGTGTCGTGCCCTTGCGCAACACCGGCGCCGCGCTGTCGCCCTTCAATGCCTTCCTGATGCTCCAGGGCATCGAGACGCTGCCGTTGCGCATGGACCGCATCTGCGCCAATACGCAGGCCATCGCCGAATACCTGAGCAGCCATCCGAAGGTGTCGTGGGTCAAGTACGCGGGCCTCGCTTCGCACCCCGACCATGCGCTGGTCAAGAAATATATGGGCGGTCGCGCGAGCGGCATCCTGAGCTTCGGCCTCAAGAGCAATGCGCCGCGCGAAGCCGGTGCGCGTTTCCTCGATGCGCTCCAGCTCGTCACGCGCCTGGTCAACATCGGCGATGCGAAATCGCTCGCGACCCATCCGGCTTCGACCACCCACCGCCAATTGGGCGCCGACGAACTCGCCAAGGCCGGCGTCAGCGAAGACATGGTGCGGCTGTCGATCGGCATCGAGCACCTCGACGATCTGCGCGCCGACATCGACCGCGCGCTCGCAGCAGTCTGAGCCTGCACGCCCAACGCACGCCGTCCACGGGCGGCGTGCGCGTTTTGTTCATGCCAGCCTGCTAGCATAGGCGGCATGAACGCTCTCTTTTCCTTGCTCACCCCGCGCCGCGCGCTGGCGCTCGCCTTCCTGCTCGCCGCGTCGGCCATGGCCACCGGCTATTACGTCCAGCATGTGGACGGCATCGAACCCTGTCCTTTGTGCGTCGTGCAACGCATGGCCTTCATCGCGAGCGGCCTCGTCGCCCTGCTCGGCGCCTTGCTCGGCGCGCGTGCCCGCGTGGCCCTCGTGTTTGCCGTGCTGGCCGATCTGATCGCGGCGACCGGCCTTGGCGTCGCGGCCTGGCATAGCTGGCTGATCGCCAATCCGCCCGAATGGGCGCAATGCGGCCGCGGCTTCGGCTGGATGCTCGAAAACAACTCGCTCGTCGCGCTGGTGCCCAAGTTGTTCAAGGGCGAAGGCGATTGCCTGACCGTCGACTGGACCTTGCTCGGCCTCAACATCCCGCAATGGGCGGTGCTGGTCTTCCTGGGCATGCTGGTCCTGATCGGCCTGGCCGCGATCGGCGCGATCCGCCAATCGCGCCGGGCGCGCTGATCCGCTCGCGCATCGAGCCGCGATGAACCGCCGCGCCCGCACCATCGGCTGGCTCTGGGTCGTGGTCCAGGGCGGATTGCTGCTCGGGCTCGCGATCGCGCCCGTCGTCCCGCCCGCGCATGCGCCCATCGTCTGGGGCTGGCTCGCGGTCGCATTCGGCGCCGTGCTGGCCTTGTTCGCCTGGCGCGCGCTCGGCGATGCACTCACACCCAACCCGGTGCCGCACAAGCGCAGCAGCCTGCACATGCAAGGCATCTATCGGTATCTGCGTCATCCGATGTATGCGGCGGTGTTGTGCGCGGCGTTCGGCTATGCCTGCGTGCGCGGCGGCTGGTGGCATTGGGGTTTCGCGGCCGCACTCGTGGTGTTCTTCGTCGCCAAGATCCGCTTCGAGGAAGCCTGGCTGTGTGTGCGCTACCCCGACTATGCGGACTATCGCGCACATACGGGCATGCTTTGGCCGCGCTTGCGTAACCGCGATCGCTGACGCTCGCCCCGGCGCTGGGCATGCTCGCGGCTCCATTTTTCTCACCTGGAGCCTTCATGAGCGGCAGCAAATCCTTCACCCAGATCACGACCGACCTGTCCAAGGCGCTGGCCGTCTTGCGCAAAGAAATTCCGGAAACCACGGCGGCGTTTTCGGGTCTGGCGCGCGAATCGATGAAGGCCGGCGCGCTCGATGAATTGCAAAAGGAATTGATCGCGCTGGCGATCGGCGTGGCGGCCCGTTGCGACGGCTGCATCGGCTATCACGTCAAGGCCTTGGTGAAGCTCGGCGTCACCCGTGCGCAATTCATGGAGACGCTGGGCGTCGCGGTCTACATGGGCGGTGGCCCGTCGCTGATGTATGCGGCCGAAAGCGTGCGCGCATACGAAGAATTCACCGCCGCCTGAAGCGGCGGTGGGTGCGGCCGGCAGCGCCGGTCAGTGGAACAAGGCGACGCCTTGCTGATCCCAGGAATCGGTCGGCAGCTTCTTCCAGCCGCTCTTGGCGAAACGCGCCCATTTGCCGCCGACGAAACAGACGATGAGGTTGGCGCGCGCGCCGGTGTCGAAATCGGGCGGGAAAGCCCCCTGGGTGACTGCGATGCGCAGCGCCTGCTTGAGCGCGAGTTCGATGCGGTCGTACAGGCCGTTGATGCGCTCTTGCAGGCGTTCGTGTTCGCCGACCAGCGCATCGCCGATCAGCACCCGGGTCATGCCGCGGTTCTGCTCGGCAAACTTGAGCAGCATCGCGGTCATCGCATAAGCCTGCTTGAGGCCGCTGCCTTCCTTCTCGAGCGGCTGCTCGGCGCTGATCTGGTTGACCAGGCCGAAGATGGTGCTCTCGATGAATTCGATCAGGCCTTCGAACATCTGGGCCTTGCTCGCGAAATGGCGGTAGAGCGCCGCTTCCGAGACTTCGATCTTGGCGGCCAGGGCGGCGGTCGTGATGCGCTCGCCCTTCGGATGTTCGAGCATCTCGGCCAGGGCCTGGAGGATCTGGATGCGTCGTTCGCCGGGCTTGCTGTAGGCACGCTTGCGTTCGGTGGGCGCCTCGACGGCGGCTTCGGCATTGATTTCTGGTTCGGTCGTCATCGCAGGTGAGCCATGGCTCGCGGCAAAGATGTAACTGATTTTACTTTCAGATCGACGCCTGTGGGCAGCTTTGCATAGATCTGCCTGCGCCAGGTCATGCCGGTGACCAACACCGTGCGCAATCCAAGGGCTTTGGCGCGTTTGAGGTTGACGACCGTGTCTTCCACGAACACGCATTGGCGCGGCCGCACGCGCTCGCGGGCAATGACATGGGCGAGCATGGTGCGCGAAGGCTTGGGCATGAAGCGGCCGCGCACACGCATCTGCTCGACGGCATACCGGCGCCGGAAATGCGCGTCGAGCCCGAGGTGGTAGAGCACGCGTTCGGCGTAATGCGTGGGCGCGTTGGTCAGCAACACCTTGCGCCCGGGAAGCCGCTTGAGGGCATGGACGAGCCCGCGTTCAGACTCGATCAAGGCGGCCAGATCGTCGAAGGCATGGGCTTCGCGCAGGAATTCATGCGGATCGACGCCATGATGCTTGACCAGCCCGAGCAGGGTGGCGCCATAACGCCGCCATAAATCAGTGCGCAGCCGGGAGGCCTCGGCCTCGTCGAGCCCGAGCTTGCGCATGATGTAGGCATTCATCAGCCGGTTGATCTGCGGAAAGATCGCGGCCGAAGTGTTGTGCAGCGTATTGTCCAGATCGAACAACCAGACCAGACGGGAACGATCGGAAGCGGTGCGCGGCATCAGGAAGGGGCGGTGAATGAACGGCCTGGGACCGGCGCCGGACGAACCGGCGCCGCGCCGCTCAACGCGAGCGGATCATGGTGCCCACGCCTTTTTCCGTCAGGATTTCGAGCAGCAGGCAATGCGGCACCCGGCCGTCGACGATGTGCACGCTGTTGACGCCGGCCTTGGCCGCGTCGAGCGCGCCCGCAATCTTGGGCAGCATGCCGCCCGAGATCGTGCCGTCGGCAAACAATTCGTCGATGCGCTTGGCGGTCAGTTTGGTCAGCAACTGGCCGTCTTTGTCGAGCACGCCGGGGGTGTTGGTCAGGAGCACGAGTTTTTCGGCCTTGAGCACTTCGGCCAGCTTGCTCGCCACGAGGTCGGCGTTGATGTTGTAGCTCTCGTTGTTGTCGCCGAAGCCGATCGGGCTGACCACCGGGATGAATTGATCGTCCTGCAGCGCCTTGACCACCGCCGGGTCGATCGAAACGATCTCGCCGACCTGGCCGATGTCATGAAACTTGGTCGGATCGGCGCGATCGGCCATCTTCATCTTGCGCGCGCGGATCATGCCGCCGTCGCGCCCGGTCAGGCCCACCGCCTTGCCGCCCGCATGGTTGATGAAGCCGACGATGTCTTGCTGGACTTCGCCGCCGAGCACCCATTCGACGACTTCCATGGTTTCTTCGTCGGTCACGCGCATGCCCTGGATGAAGGTGCCCTTCTTGCCGATCTTGGCGAGCGCATCGTCGATTTGAGGACCGCCGCCATGCACCACCACCGGGTTGAGGCCCACGAGTTTGAGCAGCACCACGTCCTCGGCGAAATCGGCCTGCAAGGACTGATCGATCATCGCATTGCCGCCGAACTTCACGACGATGGTCTTGCCGTGGAATTTGCGGATGAAAGGCAGCGCCTCGGCGAGGATTTCGGACTTCAGGCGCGGCGAAATGTCGGCCAGGGCGGATTGGACGTCGGCGTGATCGGTCATGGCAAAACCAAAAGGTGGGGAAACAGCGGCGCGTAAGTTTATCAGCGGCCATCCGACCAATCGCTGCAAGCTGCTAGAGTGCTCGGCAATCTTTTCCCCACGGTCGCCGCATGCCCGCCCAGCCGCCTGATCCGCACCAGCAGATCGCCGAATTGCGCCCGGCGCTGCTGCGTTTTGCGCGCCTGCAGTTGCGCAATGATTCCGTGGCCGAAGATGTGGTTTCCGAAACGATGCTCGCCTTGCTCGAACGCCCCGAGGCCTTTGCCGGCCTGAGTTCGCTGCGCACCTTCGCGACCGGCGTGCTCAAGCACAAGATCGTCGACCATCTGCGCCGCGCCGGGCGCGAAACCACCCTGAGCGCGGGCGATGGCGAAAGCGATGCCGACCTGCTCGACAGCCTGTTCCATGCCGACGGCCATTGGGTCGATCCGCCGCCGGCCTGGGGCGATCCGCACACGAGCCTGGCCCAGCGCGAATTCTTCGAGGTGCTGCAAGCCTGTGTCGACCATCTGCCCGACACCCTCGCGCGGCTGTTCATGATGCGCGAATGGCTGGAACTCGAGACTGAAGAAATCACGCGCGAACTCGGCGTGACCGCCAACAATGTCTTCGTCATGCTTTACCGCGCCCGGATGCGCTTGCGCGAATGCCTGCAAACGCGCTGGTTCGGCAACGAGGCGGGCGCATGAAACTCCTGCCCACCTGCCGCGAAGTCAGCCGCATGGTCAGCGAAGGCCTCGACCGCCAGCT
>CAXBRX010000107.1:0-9628 GCA_963977835.1 uncultured Derxia sp. | reverse complement strand
ATATCGAATTATTAAGAAAGGACATTGAGTAATTTATGAAAGTATTTCAGATTATTCCTACGGCACTAATTGTATTATTTGTTTTATCAGGATTAAGTTATATATTTCTTTGTAAACCAATTAATTGGAAAATGATGTGTAAAAAGGTATCGATAATCAGATTAGTGCGGATAAATTACATGCACTCGATAGCCGGCTGCGTTTGCTGGTAGCGCGATTGGCAACTCAGCTTGGATAATTTCACCAGCGGGCGCGCCGTTTTTTAAAAAATCAGGATCTGAATGAAACTCCATGAATATCAGGGAAAAGCCCTGCTGCGAAAAGCCGGACTTCCCGTACCGCGCGGCGAAGTGATTTTCACTGCCGGTGAAGCCAGCAAAACCCTGCAAACTCTCGGACTCGAAAAAGGCGTCGCCAAGGCGCAAGCCTTCACGGGTGGACGCGGCAAGGCGGGCGGCATCAAGTTGTTCAACAACGCTACTGAAGCTGAACAGGTTTCCTCCAAGCTGATTGGCATGACCTTGGTCACCCACCAGACCGGTCCTTCCGGCGTGAAGATCGAAGCCGTGTTGCTCGAAGAACAAAGCAAAATCACGCGCGAACTGTACTTCGCGGTGACCCTGGATCGCGCCAAAGCCAACATCGTGTTCATCCTCAGCCCCGACGGCGGCATGGACATCGAGGAAATCGCGGACAAAACTCCGGAGAAAATCCTCAAGTTGTATCCCGAATGGGGCAAAGGACCCGACGATGCGTTGCTGAAACAAGCCGCTTCATTTTTGGGATTGAATGCCGGACAAGCCACGCAATTCGGTGATGTCGCGCGCAAGTTGTACGACCTGTACGTATCTAAAGACTGTTCGCTGCTGGAAATCAACCCGCTGGCCGTAAATGACGCGGGCAATCTGATTCTGCTGGACTGCAAGGTGACCATCGACGAGAACGCTTTGTTCCGCCAGACGGACACGGGCGGAGATCCGGATGCGGAAAAAGACCCCGGTGAGATTGAAGCCGCGAAATATGGACTGAGCTACATCAAGCTCGACGGCAATATCGGTTGCATGGTCAATGGTGCAGGCCTCGCAATGGCGACGATGGATATCATCGCCCATTACGGCGCGCAACCCGCGAACTTCCTCGACGTGGGCGGCTCCGCCACCGAGGAAGCGGTGACCAAGGCGTTTGAAATCATCTCTTCCGACAAAAACGTGAAGACCATCCTCGTGAACATCTTCGGCGGCATCATGCACTGCGACATCATCGCGCGGGGCATCATCAATGCCGTCAAGAACACGGGACTGAAGGTTCCGCTGGTGGTGCGTCTCGAAGGCACGCACGTGGAGGAAGGCAAGGCGCTGGTCAACGCGTCCGGCCTCGACATCATTTCCGCCGACGATCTCGAAGATGCGGCGCGCAAGGCGGCCAAGACCGTCGAAACGGCGAAGGTGTAACATGGCCATTCTTATCGACGCAAACACGCGCCTCATCACGCAAGGCATCACAGGCAAGGCCGGACTTTTCCATTCCCAGAAATGTCGCGACTACGGCACGAACGTGGTCGGCGGCGTGACGCCGAAAAAAGGCGGCACCACGGTGGATGGATTCCCGGTGTTCAACAGCGTGGCAGAGGCCCGCAAGGAAACCGGCGCGAACGCCACCATGATTTTCGTGCCGGCCCCGTATGCCGCCAACGCCATCCTGGAAGCCGCGGACGCGGGAATCGAACTGATCGTGGCCATCACCGAAGGCATTCCCGTGGTGGACATGCTCAAGGTGCATCACGCGCTCAAGAGCAAGTCCAGCATCCTCATCGGCCCGAACTGTCCCGGCGTGACCACGGCGGGCGTGTGCAAGATCGGCATTGCGCCCGGCCCCATCCACAAGCCGGGAAAAATCGGCATCGTGTCCCGTTCGGGAACCTTGACCTATGAAGCCGTGCATCAGACTTCGCAGCTCGGACTTGGTCAGACGACCGCCGTCGGCATCGGCGGTGATCCCGTGCACGGCCTGTCGCACGTGGACGTCATCCGCATGCTGAACGACGATCCGGAAACCGAAGGCATCGTCCTCATCGGCGAGATTGGGGGCAGCGACGAGGAAATCGCAGCAGCCTACATCAAAGAGCACGTGAAGAAACCCGTGGTCGGTTTCATCGCCGGAGCTTCCGCTCCCAAAGGCAAGCGCATGGGACACGCCGGCGCGCTCATCTCCGGCGGCGCCGACACCGCCCGGCGTCTCACGGTCTCGCTCCACGCCGCCCCGGCGCAGGACGGCCGCGCCGAGCTGCTGATCGGCGTCCGCGACAGCGGCAGCGGCTTCGCCCTCGACACGGCCGCGCGCGCCACCGAGCGGAACAAGACATCGACCGAAGGCCGATGCCGGTTGACCAAAGGACCATCGACGACTTCGACGTAATACTGCGCGCCGCTGCGCTTGAGCAGCATGTGCCGCCCGCCCGGCGCGATCAGCGCCTGGCCCGGCACCACGCGGTCGTTGTTGACGGCTTCCTTGACGGTGATGCGGCTCACCTGATCGAGACGCGCCGCGAAGGCTGCGGTGAATTTTTCGGGCATGTGCTGGACGATGACGATGCCCGGACAGACGCGCGGCAAGGCGGTCAGCACTTCTTCGAGCGCCTGGGTGCCGCCCGTCGACGTGCCGAGCGCCACCACGCGTTCGGTGGTCTGCACCATTGCACGCGTAGCCGGCGGCAGGATCACATCGGCCGTGTATTTCGCCGGCACCTGAACGGTGGTCGCCGTGGGTGCCGGTGCGCGCTTGATCAAGCGCCGCGCGTCGGTGCGGGCGGCATCCTTGATGGTCGCGATGAATTCCTCGGCCGCGTCGGTCAGAAACTGCTTGAGACCGATCTTGGGCTTGGTGACGATCGCGGCTGCGCCCGCAGCCATCGCCTCGATGGTGGTCTTGGCGCCGTGTTCGGTCAGCGTCGAGCAGATCACGACCGGGGTCGGACGCTCGGTCATGATCTTGCGCAAGAAGGTGATGCCGTCCATGCGCGGCATTTCGACATCGAGCACGATCACATCGGGCCATTGCAGGCGCATGCGCTCGATCGCGAGCAAAGGATCGGCCACCGCGGCAAGAATCTCGAACGCGCCCGACTCGGCCAGCAGGCTGCCGACCACCTGACGCACGACCGCCGAATCATCGACGACCAGCACTTTGATCAAACTCATTTTGCGACTCCTTCGCAAACCGGCTTGTCGGTCGCGCGCACATGGCTGACGAAAACATCGCCAGTGCGCACATCGAAACAGATACGCCGGTATCCGTCGCCGAACAGGCTTTGTGAAACCACTCTGATTCCCAGGTGCGCAAGCAGCGCATGCGCCTGCTGCCCGTTGGATTCGCCGATCAGCTGCATCCGGCCCACCGCCACATGCGAAAACATGTTGCCGCCGCCAAACACCTTGGCCTGGCATTGAAGATGATCGACGCCGCGCCGCGCCAGGCCGCTCAGCATCAAGCGCAGCGCCTCGTCGCCATACCGACCATCGGGCGCACTGCCGGGCGGCACACCGCCGCGCGACCAGAGCAAAAAATGCGACATCGCGCCGGTGCGCGTGTGCGGATGCCACAGCGTGACCGAAACACAGGAGCCGAGCAAGGTCCGAACGCGGCCATTGCCGCCGACGAAATACTCGCCCGGACGAAGAAACGTTTCCTGCACGATGGCGCGGCGCATCACTGCCTTCAAAAAGCAAACAAGACGAAAGAGGCCGACGATGCTCAGCATCACGGCTTGCGATAAACCGAGGGCACGACCTGTTGCATCGTGTCGTTGACCTCGTTGAGGCTTTCCGAATGGCCGATGCACAGATAGCCACCGGGCTTGAGCAAGGACACGACGCGCGCAACGACATCGCGCTTGGTGTCGCCGTTGAAATAAATCATCACGTTGCGCAGAAAGATCACGTCGAACTGGCCGAGCTTGGGCAGTTCGGCGTTCAGATTCGCGTGCTCGAAGCGCACATGCCGGCGCACTTGTTTGTCGACCAGCAAGGTGCCTTGCTGTTCACCCTGGCCGCGCAGGCAAAACCGTTGCAGATAGCTCATCGGCACCTGACGTGCGCGCTCCATCGGGTAATGGCCGGTGCGCGCACGCGCCAGCACCCGCGTGCTGATGTCGGTACCCACAACCTCGAACGGACGGCCCTCAAGGCAATCGGAGAGCACCATCGCGATCGTGTAAGCCTCTTCGCCGGTGGAGCTGGCCGCGCTCCAGACGCGCCAGGGCTGGCCGGTGCTGCGCGTGGAGGTCGCCCATTGGCGCAACAGATCGAAATGCTTGGGCTCGCGAAAGAAATACGTCTCATTGGTGGTCAGCAGATCAACAGCAATCTGCTTTTCCTGCGGTTCATGCCCGCTTTCCACCAACGCCATGTAATCGGCATAGTTTTCGATCGACCGCGCGCGCAAGCGCTTGGCCAGCCGGCCGCAGACCAACGCCTTCTTGGCCGGCGACAAGGAAATGCCCGCGGCATTGAAGATGAAGCTTTGCACGCGGCGGAATTCGTGATCGGAGATGTTCAGGTTCATGCGAGTTCCAACCCGGTTCTGGCCCAGTTGGCCGGCTTGACGCCGGCCAGCAAAGGCATGCGTTGTTCATGTTTCTTGACCCACCCGGGCAACGCATCGCCGGCCATCGCAGGTGCGATCAACCAGCCCTGACCCAGGGTGCAGCCGAATTCCTGCAGCAAACGCCAGTCCTCGAGCACCTCGACGCCTTCGGCGACGCTGTCGATGCCGAGTTGGCGCGTCATTTCGAGTGCGGTGCGCAGAATGATTTCGAGATGTTTGCGCTGATGCACGAGATGCACGAAAGAGCGGTCGATCTTCAATTCGGTGAACGGCACGCGCGCCAGTTGCTGCAGCGAGGCGTAGCCCGTGCCGTAATCGTCGATCGATAGCCGGAAGCCCTTGAGCCGCAAGCGTGTGAGCACGCTCAAGGCGGTGCCGATCTTGGGCAGCACCGAGCTTTCGGTGATTTCGAGCACGATGCGATCGGCGCTCACGCGATAGTTGCTCGCCAATTCGGCCACCCGGTTGGCAATCGTGTGGCATTCCAGCAATCGGGGCGACAGATTCACCGCCATCGATGGATACAGCCCTTGCGCGCCCCATTGCAGCAATTGTTCGAAGGCTTGTTCGAGCACCGTATCGGTCAACAGCGTGATCAGATCCGCGCGCTCGGCCACGGCGATGAATTGATCGGGCGCGATCGGACCGAGCTTCGGATGCGTCCAGCGCGCCAAGGCTTCGACGCCACGCAAGGCGGCGGTCGCAATGTCGACCTTGGGCTGGTAATGCACACGGATCTGCCCAGCCGCCAGCGCGGCGCGCAACATCGCGGCATCGACCTGGACCTGGTTCGCGGCCCGCTTGCATTGCTGCTCGGCGCCGGTCAGCAGCGCGGCGCGAAAAATCTCGCGCGTGACCGGCTTGTGCAAACAAGCGCGGATGCTGAGCCCGAACTCCTGGGCCATGGTGCGCACCGAATCGAGCAGCGCATGCTCGCGGCCCGAGGCGATCACCAACGGGACATTGATCGCGCGCGCCCGCAATTGGTCCAGAAACTCGACGCCGTTCATGCCGGGCATTTCGAGGTCCAGGATCACCAATTGCGGCGGGAACTTCAGCAGATCGAGAATCTCGAGCGCCTCGGCGCCGTCGCGCGCCTCGTAGATCGCAGGAAAGCCGATCTCGCGACACAGGTCGTGCATGTGCTGACGCTGCACGGCGCTGTCATCGACGACCAGCACCGAGTCGATGCGTTCTCCGGTGTGCGCGCGCGGCTTGTCCATGATCGTGGTCCCGGTTGCGCGGCTTAGGCGAGCGCGACTTCCTGCGCCGTGCGCAGTTCATGCATCTCGTCGAACGAGAGCGCACGATCCACGTCGAGCAGAATGACGAACTTGCCGCGCACTTTGCCCATGCCGCGGATGAATTCGCCGCGGATGCGCGTGCCAAACGTCGGCGCCGGTTCGACATCGGCAGCGGCGATGTCGATCACCTCGCTGACCGAGTCGACCACCACGCCGATGATCTGGCTTTCGGCCTGCGCATCGCGCACTTCGACGAT
The DNA here is from genome assembly GCA_963977835.1 of uncultured Derxia sp. Lineage (GTDB taxonomy): Bacteria > Pseudomonadota > Gammaproteobacteria > Burkholderiales > Burkholderiaceae_E > CAXBRX01. Next base: position 3,525 of record CAXBRX010000107.1, on the reverse strand, counting down.
CACGATGCAAGTGCGCTTGCCGACCGCCGACGAATCGCGGCCGAAGCGCGCTTGCAAATCCAGCACCGGCACCACGGCGCCGCGCAGGTTGATCACGCCGCGCACATACACCGGCATCATCGGGACCGTGGTCAATTGACCGTATTCGATGATTTCCTTGATCGACAAAATGCCGATCGCAAACATCTCGCCGCCCAGATTGAAGGTCAGGTACTGACCGTTCTCCGGCACATCGGGACCGTTGCCGCCCGGGCGGCCCGCGCTTGCTGCGCGGCCCGCCGCGGGAGCGGTCGTGAGGGCGTTATCGCTCATGACAGGCTCCCCGGGTTCAGAACTTCGCGAAATGCGTTTCGTCCACGGCATCGTCACCCACCGATGCGTGCGCGACCGGGCCGTGCGCGGCCGGCATCAATTGCTGCGTGAAGCTCTTGAATGCCGAATGCGTGCTTTGCTTGGCCTTGCTCTTGGCGGCGGCGATCGCCTTGCGGGCCACCGGCGCGGCACGCGAGCTACCGCCGGCGAGCTTGAAGAACGCCATCGTGTGTTGCAGTTGCTCGGCTTGCGAGCTCATCTCTTCAGCCGTGGCGGCCAGCTCTTCCGAGCTCGACGCGTTCTGTTGCGTGGTCTGGCTCAATTGGCTGACCGCAGCATTGATCTGGCTGACGCCCGACGATTGTTCCTGGCTCGCGGCGGTGATCTCTTGCACGAGGTCCGAGGTCTTCTTGATCGAAGGCACCATTTCGTCGAGCAGCTTGCCGGCACGTTCGGCGAGTTCCACGCTCGAACCGGCCACATCGCCGATTTCCTGCGCGGCCACCTGGCTGCGTTCGGCCAGCTTGCGCACTTCGGCCGCCACCACCGCAAAGCCCTTGCCGTGTTCGCCGGCACGCGCCGCTTCGATCGCCGCATTCAAGGCGAGCAGATTGGTTTGATACGCGATGTCGTCGATGATGCCGATCTTCTGGGCGATCTGCTTCATCGCGGTCACGGTCGACTTCACCGCTTCGCCGCCTTCGGTCGCTTCGGCCGCGGCCTTGGTGGCCATGCCGTCGGTAATCTTGGCGTTTTCGGTGTTCTGCGAAATCGACGCGGTCATTTGTTCGATCGACGCGCTGGTTTCTTCGACGCCGGCCGCTTGTTCGCTCGACGCTTGCGACAGCGATTGCGCGGTGGCCGACACTTCTTCCGAAGCACCCGCCAGCGCTTCGGCGCCGCTGTTCACTTCCGTCACGACGGACGAAAGTTTTTCGACCATGGTCTTCATGGCGAACAACACGCTGTTCGCATCACCGGCACGGGTTTGAATCTCGAGCGTCAGATCGCCTTGCGACACGGCACCCGCGATGTCGGCCACATAGGCAGGTTCGCCGCCGAGTTGACGCGTGAGCGAGCGGGTGATGAGGAAGGCCATGGCGAGCGCGATCACCGAGCAGACGGACAGCGCGACGATGACCCACAGACGCGCGGAGGCGTAGGTGGCCGCCGCCAGTTCCGTGGCCTTCTCAGCGCCATCGGTATTCCATTGCGCGAGCTTGTCGGCCGTGTCGCGCACGGTGTTGTAGGCCTTGCGCGAGTCGCCCTTGAGGATGGCGATCGCTTCGTTGTCCTTGTCGGCCAACGCGTAGGCCTGCAGCTTGTCGCTGATTGCCAGATAGTCGGCCAGACCGGTCGAGATCGTGTCGTACATCTGGCGATCTTCCGGACCGGAGATGAGTTTTTCATACGACTTCGCCGCGGTCTTGAGGGCGCCGATCTTTTCGTCGAGCTCTTTCTTGGTCGCAGGCGTATCGGCGAGTTCATCGACGACCAGGCGATATTCGAGGAAGCGCACGCGGTTGATCAATGCGCGCACTTCCAAGGCAGTACGCACGCTGGGCAGCCAGTTCTTGGCGATGTCGACAGTCGAGTTGTTGACCGACGCCAACTGGGCAATCGAGTAGATACCGAGGCCGACCATCAAGGTCAGCACGACGACGAACGAACCAAAGAGTTTCGTCGCCAATTTCATATTGGTGAACATGATCATTCCTTTCCGGGGAGCAGAGGGACAGCGGGGTGCGACGAGGCGGGGATGGGTTGAGACGAGAATTCCTTGCCGGCAAATGCGCCCTGCCCGACCTGATGCATGAGGGCCGGAACATCGAGGATCAGGGCGACTTCGCCATTGCCGAGAATGCTGGAGCCGCTGATGCCGCGCACTTGCGCGAACATCTTCGACAAAGGTTTGATGACGGTCTGGGCTTCACCGAGCAGGTTGTCGACCACCAGGCCGAAACGCTGTCCGGCATGACGGACCACGACGATGTTCTCGCGCGTGCCGGGCTTGCCGCCGGTGCTGAAATGCTCGCGCAGGCGCACGAAGGGCAGCACACTGCCGCGCAGGTCGACGTAATCCGCATGCGCTTGCGCCGTGAAGGCCACGCATTCGTCGATCATCTCGAGCGGGATCACGAAGACAACATTGTCGACCGTGACCTGGAAGCCGTTGATGATGGCGAGCGTCAGCGGCAGGCGCACCGTCACGGTGGTGCCGACGCCGACTTCGCTATGGATGTCGACATTGCCGCGCAGCGCGGTGATGTTGCGCTTGACCACATCCATGCCGACGCCGCGGCCAGAAAGATTCGAGACCTTTTCGGCGGTGGAAAAACCGGGCTCGAAGACCAGCGCGTAGATTTCCGATTCGGTCAGCACGCGGCCGGGTTCGATAAGGCCGCGCTCGATCGCCTTGGCGAGCACGCGGTCGCGGTCGATGCCGCCGCCATCGTCGCTGACTTCGATGACGATGCTGCCCGAATCGTGATACGCGTTGAGCGTGACCGTGCCTTGCGCGGGCTTGCCGGCGGCAATGCGTTTGTCGGTCGCCTCGATGCCATGGTCCATCGCGTTGCGCACCAGATGCGTGAGCGGATCGCCGATGCGTTCGACCACGGTCTTGTCGAGTTCGGTGTCTTCGCCCTTGAGCACCAGCGCGATGTCCTTGCCGATTTCGAGCGAGACGTCATGCACGACGCGACGGAAACGCGTGAACGTGCCGCCGATCTTGACCATGCGCAGTTGCAGCGCGCTGTCGCGCACGCTTTCCACCATGCTGGTCAGATGCGTATTGGCTTCTTGCATGGCCGCATTGCCATCGCGGCGCGCGAGCAGGTTGGCGCTCGCCGCAGCAATGATCAATTCACCGACCAGATTGATGAGCTGATCGAGTTTCTGCGCGTCGACACGCACCGATTGATGCTCGTGCGACTTGTTGTCCTTGACTTCCTTCTGACGCTCCGACGCCGCTTCTGCGGCCACCGACGCGGCAACGTTCTGCACCGTGACGGCCGGCGCTTGCGGGGCGGCAACGGCCTGGGCCGCGCCGTTTTGCGCACTCAGCGCCGCACGCAATTCTTCCGCAGTCAGGCTGCCGCAACGCACGAGGATCTCGCCCAGTTGCGTCTCGTCGCTTTCGGCGATGAGCGCGGCGTAGTCGGCCAAGGGGCTGTGCGGCGGCAGGATGCGGATGCGTGCGTCGTCGAGCAC
>CAXBRX010000106.1:0-9722 GCA_963977835.1 uncultured Derxia sp. | reverse complement strand
GATGAACGAGATGGGTGATCGGATCGTCTGCCATGAGGAACCACTTCGAGAATGAACAAGCCGCCAGTGTGGCGGCCGCGCTCAGGTCGAGCGCTTGAGATAGGCGCGAGCGCGCAGCACGCGCTCGAGTTTGAACGGCATCGCGACCGACTCATCGCCCTTGCGCCAGGTGCCGACGATGTAGGCGCGATTGGCCTCGATCACGAGCTTGCCGTCCCAGGAGCCCGAAACATGCTCGCCGTCTTCGGTCTCTTCGAGATAGAAGCGCTCGGCGTCGATCTCGCCCGCAACCTGGATGTTGCGCCCACCGCCGAAGACGAAGTAATCGCCTTCGTAGGAGCCCGGCTGTTCTTCGTCGGCCATCAACACCATCTGCACGCGCTGCTCGCCGAGCACGCCGCGATAGATGGTGGCGACATCGGGATCGGTGTCGGGCAAGGCCTGGCGCGAATTGGCCTGCGCCATGCGCGTGGCCTGGGCCTGCACATTGGCGTTCAAGCCCAGGCACAACAAGGCTGCCCACACGATCCCGATGAAAGCACGCATGGCGCCTCGCTCAGAGCCGCTCGAAGATCGCCGCGATGCCCTGCCCGCCGCCGATGCACATCGTGACCAGTGCGTAGCGTCCGCCGGTACGTTGCAACTCGTACAAGGCTTTGACGGCGATCAGCGCGCCGGTCGCCCCGATGGGGTGGCCGAGCGAAATGCCCGAGCCGTTCGGGTTGACCTTCGCGGGATCGAGGCCGAGTTGCTGCGTGACGGCCAGCGCCTGGGCGGCGAAAGCCTCGTTGGCCTCGATCACGTCGAGCTGTTCTGCCTTGAGACCGGCGCGCGTGAGCACCTTTTGCGTGGCGGGCACCGGGCCGATGCCCATGAGTTCGGGCTCGACGCCGGCATGCGCATACGCCACCAGGCGCGCGAGCGGCTTGATGCCTTTCTTCTCGGCGGTCTTGGCTTCCATCAACATCAACGCGGCGGCGGCATCGTTGATGCCCGAGGCATTGCCCGCGGTGACGGTGCCGTCCTTCTTGAAGACCGGCTTGAGCTTGCTCATGTCGTCAGGCTTCACGTCCATGCGGATGTGCTCGTCGGACTTGAACACCACCTCGCCCTTCTTGGTCTTGAGCGTGATCGGCACGATCTGGCTGTCGAAGTAACCGGCGCGGGTCGCGTTGGCGGCGCGCAGATGCGATTCGACTGCGAGGGCGTCCTGCAATTCGCGCGAGATGCCGTACTTGGCGGCGATGTTCTCGGCGGTCACGCCCATGTGGTACTTGTGGAACGGGTCGTTGAGCGCACCGACCATCATGTCGACGATGGCCGAGTCGCCCATGCGCGTGCCCCAGCGCGCATTCGGCATCGAATACGGCGCGCGGCTCATGCTTTCGGCGCCGCCGCCGATCGCAGCGTCGCAATCGCCGAGCATGATGCTTTGCGCGGCACTGACGATGGCCTGCATGCCCGAACCGCACAAACGGTTGACGGTCAGGCACGGCGTTTCCTTCGGGATGCCGCCGTTGAGCGCCGCGACGCGCGACAAATACATGTCTTTGGGCTCGGTGTTGACCACATGGCCGAACACCACATGCCCGACTTCCTCAGGCGCGAGCTGGCTGCGCGCGAGCACATCCTTGACCACGATCGCGCCCAGCTCGGTGGGCGGGATGTCCTTGAGACTGCCACCGAATTCGCCGATCCCGGTGCGCACTGCGGCGGTGACAACGATTTCCCTGCTCATATGGTCTCCCTCGTGGATGTGCGGCCGCCTGCGGCCGTGTTCAATGCATCTTGGACGCTAGCATGCCGCCAGGGCATGCGTCTTCATTGCGGCGGCCAATGTCGCGCGAAGACCTCGGCCACGCGCGGCTCGGCATCGATGCGCACCAACAGCTCGGCGAACGCCGGCCGCGCAATGTTCAGATGCTGGCGTGCGCCCGACCAACGCGAGACCACGCCCGCCAGGATGTCGACCGCGCCGAATTGTTCGCCGGTGAGCCAAGGCGCCGGCACGGTCAGATCGGCCAACAATTCCCACAACTGATGCAGACGGGCGCGCGTGCCTTTGCGGATGCGCTCACGCGTCGCGTCGTCGCAGTCGGCGCACCAGCGCTCGGGGTAATCGAAGACGCCGATCGCGGCGTAGCAATTTGCGGCGATGAACACCAATGCGCGATAAGCCTTCGCGCGCGCCGCCGAATCAGCGGGCAACAGGCCGCTTTCGGGAAACCGGTCGGCCAGCGCCATCAGGATGGCCGCGCTTTCCGACATCACCGTACCGTCGTCGAGCACCAGCGTGGGCACTTGTCCGAGCGGATTCACGCGCAGGAGTTCGTCATAGCCGGGGCCGGGCTCCCAGGTCGCGCCTTCGACCAGCCGATAGGGTTGATCGACGAGCGCGAGCGCCGCTTCGATCGCGGCCGAGCCCGATCCTTTTGCACCGTAGAGCGTCATCATGCGAGTTCTCCCCACAGATCGTGCGCATCGGCCCCGCTGATGCGCACACTGACGATATCGCCGACCTTGTAGCGTTTCCAGGTCTTGGTGGCCGGCGCGACATAAACGGCGCCATCGATCTCGGGCGCATCAGCGCTCGAACGGCCGATGCCGCCGTCGGCATTCACGGTGTCGATCAGGACCTTGACCGTCTTGCCGACCTTGCGCGCCAGACGCGCGCGCGAGATGTCTTCCTGCACTTCCATGAAACGGCGGCGGCGGTCTTCGCGCACTTCGTCGGGCAAAGCGCCTTCGAGTGCATTCGCGGCCGCGCCTTCGACCGGCGAATAAGCGAAGCAGCCGACGCGGTCGAGCTGGGCTTCACGCAGGAAGTCGAGCAGATACTCGAACTCGGCCTCGGTCTCGCCCGGAAAACCTGCGATGAAGGTCGAGCGCAGCGTGATGTCGGGACACAGCGCGCGCCAGCCCGCGATGCGTTCGATGTTGCGCTCGCCCGAGGCCGGACGCTTCATGCGCTTGAGAACGTCGGGGTGCGCATGCTGGAACGGCACATCGAGGTAAGGCAGCACCTTGCCCGCGGCCATGAGTTCGATGACTTCATCGACATGCGGATACGGATAGACGTAATGCAGCCGCACCCAAACGCCGAGCTCGCCGAGTTCGCGCGCGAGTTCGGTCATGCGCGTCTTGACCGGACGGCCATTGACGAAGCCGCTGCGGTATTTGAGGTCCACGCCGTAGGCGCTCGTATCTTGCGAAATGACGAGCAATTCCTTCACGCCGGATTTCACCAGCGCCTCGGCCTCGCGCATCACCTCGCCGATGTCGCGCGAGACCAGATCGCCGCGCAGGCTCGGAATGATGCAAAAGCTGCAGCGATGGTTGCAGCCTTCGCTGATCTTCAAATACGCGTAATGGCGCGGCGTCAGGCGCACGCCTTGCGGCGGCACCAGGTCGGAAAACGGGTCGTGCGGTTTGGGCAAATGCGCATGCACATGCTGCATCACTTCGCCGAGCGCATGCGGGCCGGTCACGGCCAGCACTTTCGGATGCGCGGTCTGCACGATGTCGTGTCCGGCCGCATCTTTCTTGGCGCCCAGACACCCCGTGACGATCACCTTGCCATTGGCGTTGAGCGCTTCGCCGATCGCATCGAGCGATTCCTGGACTGCGGCGTCGATGAAGCCGCAGGTATTGACGATGACCAGATCGGCGCCTTCATAGCTCGACGCGGTGTCGTAGCCTTCGGCTTTGAGCTGGGTGATGATCTGCTCGGAATCGACGAGCGCCTTGGGGCAGCCCAGCGAGACGAAGCCCACCTTGGGATTCGGACGGTCGGAAATGGCGATGGATGAAGAAGAATCGGACATGGTCTAGTGCGCGAGGCGTGCATTGGCGACTGCCCGCCGGACGCCAGAAGAAACAACGGGCACCGCATGACGCGACGCGTCGTGCGGTGCCCGATTCTAGCCGTTGTGCCTGCGCCGCCGCACCGATCCCGGACGGCGATCAGGCGTTCAGCGCGTGCCGCCCGGCTTGGCCCCCGGCGCAGCAGCCGGGTTGAAGGCGAAGCCGCCGAACATGTTCTTGGTCTGTTGCTGCATCTGTTCTTGCATCTGCACGAACAGGTTTTTCGATTGCTCGATGTAGTTGGACATCATGCCCTGCATCATCGGGCCTTGGACATTCATGAACTGGGTCCACATCTCGGGCGAGAACGCCTGATTGCCCATGAACGCCTTGGATTGTTCCTGCAGCTTGTTCTGGATCTCGATGAAGGCCTGGATGTTCTTTTCGAGGTAATTGCCCATCATCCCTTGCATGGCATGGCCATAGAAACGAATGATGTTGGCCAGCATGTCGGCCGAGAACATCGGCACGCCGCCCGATTCTTCTTCGAGGATGATCTGCAGAAGAATGGCACGCGTCAGATCGTCACCGGCCTTCGCATCGACGACCTTGAAGTCCTCGTGATCGAGCACGAGTTGCTTGACGTCGGCAAGGGTGATGTAGGTGCTGGTCTCGGTGTCGTACAGACGACGGTTGGGGTATTTCTTGATCAGGCGCGTGGTTGTCTCGGCCATGGCGGTCCTTTCAGACTCTGCGATCGTCTACGCAAACAGGAGGTTGCAGTCGCTGATGTGCCGCCCGAAGCAGGCGGCAGTGTGCGAAGGGTTATAGCATCGTTCGCTGCGACTGCACAGCGCGAATACCCTTGGTGCGCCCGCGGGCCGGCCCCGGTGAGGAACGCGGCCCGTTGCCGTCGGGCGAATCACCCCATGTGCAAACCGCCGTTGAGCGAGAAGTCGGCGCCGGTGGCAAACCCGCCTTCTTCGCTGGCGATCCAGGTCACGATCGACCCGATTTCTTCGGGCGTACCCAGGCGCTTGACCGGAATCGTGGCGACGATTTTTTCAAGCACATCGGGGCGGATGGCGCGCACCATGTCGGTTCCGATATAGCCGGGCGAGACGGTGTTGACGGTCACGCCCTTGCTCGCGAGTTCCTGAGCGAGCGCCATGGTGAAGCCATGGATGCCGGCCTTGGCGGTCGAGTAATTGACCTGACCGAACTGACCCTTCTGGCCGTTGACCGACGAGATGTTGATGATGCGGCCCCAGCCGCGCGCCGCCATGTCGGCCACGACCTGCTTGGTCACGTTGAACAGGCTGGTCAGGTTGGTGTCGATGACCTCGTCCCATTGCTGACGCGTCATCTTGAGGAAGACGCCGTCACGCGTAATGCCCGCGTTGTTGACCAGGATGTCGATCTGACCGACTTCGGCCTTGGTCTTTTCGAACGCGGCCACGGTCGAGTCCCAGTCCGACACATTGCCGGCCGAGGCGTGGAAGGCGTAGCCATCGGCCTTTTGCTCGTTCAGCCATTTCTCGAAATCCCGGGTCGGGCCGCAACCGGCGACCACGGTGTATCCGGCATCGGCGAGCTTGCGGCAGATGGCGGTTCCAATGCCGCCCATGCCCCCAGTGACGTATGCGACGCGCTTGCTCATGCGACTTCTCCTCGATGATTGTTGTATGCATCATCGCCGCCGGGCACTGACGTGCCGGCGGCGTGTGGTCCTGCGGACTTCTTCTTGCCCTGCTTCGATTGCCGGATCAGCGCTCGACCGTCATCGCGACGCCCATGCCGCCGCCGATGCACAGACTCGTCAGGCCCTTCTTGGCGCCGCGACGTTGCATCTCGTGCAGCAGCGTCACGAGCACACGGCAGCCCGAAGCACCGATCGGATGGCCGAGCGCGATCGCACCGCCGTTGACATTGATCTTGCTGGTGTCCCAGCCCATTTCATTGTTCACGGCGCAGGCTTGCGCGGCGAAGGCTTCGTTGACTTCGAGCAGGTCGAGGTCGGCGGCCTTCCAGCCGGCCTTTTGCAAGGCCAGGCGCGACGAGGGCACCGGCCCCATGCCCATGATCTTCGGATCGATCGCGGCCGAGGCGTAGGACTTGATCGTGGCGAGCGGCGTCAGGCCGAGCGCGGCGGCCTTGGCGGCCGACATCACCATCACCGCGGCAGCGCCGTCGTTGATGCCCGAGGCATTGCCCGCCGTCACCGTGCCGGCCTTGTCGAAGGCCGGACGCAGACCGGCCAGCGATTCGGCGTTGCTCTTGCGATTGAGGAATTCGTCGGCGTCGAAGACCAGCGGATCGCCCTTGCGTTGGGGAATCGAGAGCGGAAGGATTTCGTCCTTGAACTTGCCGGCGTCCTGGGCCGCGGCCGCCTTTTGCTGCGAAGCCAGGGCGAAGGCGTCTTGCGCGGCGCGGTCGATGCCGTATTGCTTGGCGACGTTCTCGGCCGTGATGCCCATGTGGTACTGGTTATAGACGTCCCACAGGCCGTCGATGATCATCGAATCGACCAGCTTGGCATCGCCCATGCGGAAACCATCGCGCGAGTTGTGCAGCACATGCGGCGAAGCGCTCATGTTTTCCTGGCCACCCGCGATCACGATCTCGGCATCGCCGCACTTGATGGCTTGCGCCGCGAGCATCACCGCCTTCAGGCCCGAACCGCAGACCTTGTTGATCGTCATGGCCGGCACCGACTCCGGCAGGCCCGCCTTGATGACCGACTGGCGCGCCGGGTTTTGGCCGCTGCCGGCGGTCAGCACCTGGCCGAGAATGACTTCGGAAATCGCATCGGCGGCGACTCCGGTCTGGGCCAGCAGCCCTTTGATGACATGGGCGCCGAGTTCGGGCGCCGAAATCTTGGCCAGGGATCCGCCGAATTTGCCGATGGCAGTGCGTTTGGCGGCAACGATGACGACTTCAGTCATGCTAGAGCTCCTCTAAGAAAACGTTAAATGTCCTCAGCCCGACAATCCTGCATGGCGCACCGTCTTCAGACGACGCGCACCTTGACGTAACGACCCGGCGCCGGTTCGATCGGCGCGTACTGTGCGCTGCCGAACTTACCCGGCGCTTTCACGCGCGGCCCTTTCCATTGTTCGAGCCAGGTCGACCAATCCGACCACCAACTGCCCGGCACCGACTCGGCGGCCGCCAGCCAGGTTTGCGCATCGGCCGGAAATTGCACCGGCCGGGCCTTGCCGCGCACGGGCTTGGCCTGCGGCTTGGCACGCCAGAAATTGCGCTTGCCACTGGACGCCGGATTGATGACGCCGGCGATGTGCCCCGACGCCCCGAGAATGAAGCGCGAGTTGGCGAGGTCCATGCCGGTGAGCGCCTGGGTCGAGGCATAGGCCGCGTCCCAGGGCACGATGTGGTCTTCGCGTGAACCGTAGATGTAGACCGGAATGTCGATGCGGCCCAGATCGATCTTGGTCTTGCCCACTGAAGTCTGGTTGGGCTGAATGAGCTTGTTCTCAAGATAGGTATTGCGCAGGTACCACGCGTACATCGGGCCCGGAAGATTGGTGCTGTCGCCGTTCCAATACAGCAGATCGAAAGCCGGCGGCGCTTCGCCCTTCAGATAATTGCCGACCACATAAGGCCAGACCAGATCGTTCGGACGCAGGAAAGAGAACGTTGTAGCAAGATCGCGTGCAGTCATCAAGCCGCCGTGGCCGATTGTCTCTTCGCGCATACGCACTTGCGCTTCATCAATGAAGACATCGAGCACACCGGTGTTGGAAAAATCGAGCAAGGTGGTGAGCAACGTGAGGCTCGCCGCGGGCTTCTTGCCGCGCAACGCCAGCGCCGCCAATGCCGCAGCGACCAGGGTGCCGCCCACGCAAAAGCCGAGCACATTGATCTGGTCGGCCTTGCTGATCGCACGGGCCAGGTCCGACGCGACCTCGATCGCGCGGATCACGCCTTCTTCAACGTAAGTGTCCCAGGTCCAGTGCGCGCATTCGAGCGTCGGATTGCGCCAACTGACCATGAACACGGTCGTGCCTTGCTCGACCGCATAGCGCGCGAGCGAATTGCTCGGTTGCAGATCGAGGATGTAGTACTTGTTGATGCAAGGCGGCACCATCAGCAACGGCCGCGTGCCGACGGTGGGCGACAACGGCTTGTACTGGATGAGTTGGAACACCTCGTTTTCGAACACCACCATGCCTTCGGTGGTCGCGACATTCTTGCCGACCTCGAAGCGCGATTCGTCGGTCATCGAAATGCGGCCTTGCTGCAGATCGTGAACCAGATTGGTGATGCCGGCTTTCAGGCTCTCGCCCTTGGTCTCGACGATCTTGCGCTGCGCCTCGGGGTTGGTCGCGAGAAAGTTCGCGGGCGACATCGCATCGACCCATTGCCCGACGGCGAACTTGATCTTGGCCCGGGTCTTGGCATCGGACTGGACCGCTTCGGCCAATTGATTCATGGCGCGCGCGTTGATGAGGTACATGCTCGACATGAACTCGAACATGCCGCCGTCGTGCCAGGCCGGATTCGAAAAGCGGCGGTCGCTCGGCAAGGCGGATTTATCGCCGCCCGCCTGATGCCCGAAACTGTTGGTGAGCAGCAGGTTCATCTGCTCGGCGTATTCCTGGCGGATTTGCTGCAGACGATCGGCATCGATGTACTGACTGAGCCATTCGGGCACCGGCAGGTGTGCGGACTCGGGGTGCATGGCCTGGAATTGCATCTGCGAGAGCGCGGCCATCCAACGGCTTTGCTCCTGGAAGAAATTGGCGTAGGGATTGTCGCCGAACGCTTGCTGAGAATCACGCGAGCCGGTGCTGCGATCCATGAGTGTCTCCGTCGAGGCTATTCTTGTGGCCGGTTCGTATCGAAGGCGATTCTTAGGTCGCCGTCATTCAAATGTACATCATCGCGATCGCGTGGACCTTCGTTGTCTTGCTGATGGCTGCGGCTGAAGCCATGGAAACATCGGTGCTGGGGGGATTGTTGACCTTCATCCTGTATTGCGCGCTTCCGCTGGGTCTGTTCCTTTACATCTTCGGGACTCCGCAACGGCGGCGCAATCAGACGAAGACTGACACGGAGGCCTCGGCGCAACACTCGGCGGCACCGGACAGCAATCCCGACCAAAGCGATCAGTCAGTTAAGGATTGATCCAGATGACCGAGGCGAAGCGCCCCGTCACACCGTCGCGCCGATAGGAATAAAAGCGCGCCGGGTCTTCGACCGTGCACCATTGCCCGCCGCCGACTTCGTCGATGCCGAGTTCGGCCAAGGCCATGCGCGCCAAGCGCGGAAGATCGGCCAGCCAGCGGTCGCCGATGCCGGCCGTGAAGGCGGCGCCGGCTTGCGGCCAGCGCGTCATGAAAGCGTCACGCACCTCGGGGCCGACCTCGAAGGCACGTGGCCCGATGCAGGGCCCGAGCCAGGCCACCAGTTCGGCATCGGGCACGGCGGCACGCATGGCCTGCACCAGTTGCGCGCTCACGCCGGCATGCAGGCCACGCCAGCCCGCATGCGCCGCGCCCACCACACGGCCGGCGCGGTCGGCCACCAGAATCGGCAGGCAATCGGCGGTCAGCACGGCGCACGCGACGCCGGCCTGGGTCGTATACGCGGCGTCGGCCACTGGAACGCAACCGGCTGCGATGGTCTCGGCACGCACGACCGCAACGCCATGCACCTGGCTCAACCAGACCGGGGCGACCGGCAAGCGCGATCGATTGCGCGCCACGGCCAGCGGATCGTCGCCGACATGGTCGCCGAGATTGAGGCCGCCTGCGCTCGCTTCGGCGCCGCTGACATCGGCACCATAAACGCCGCCACTCACGCCGCCCGCACGGGTGGTCACGAAAGCCTGCACGCTCGGCGCGACCGGCCAGTCGGGTCGCAACCAGTCATGGCCGAGTCCGTCGGCGCCGGCC
>CAXBRX010000105.1:0-9734 GCA_963977835.1 uncultured Derxia sp. | reverse complement strand
CGCTGGCCGATCTGATCCCGGAGACCAGCGGCGCTGCCGGTGCCGCGGCTTATGTAGCGCGAGGACTCGAGGACGACTGGTCCACGGTTATTTACTAGGCCGGATGAATGTTTGATCTGGCGCAACCGGAATTTCATTTTTTCGGCCCTAGGGGCGCCTGTGTGCGTTCGCAATGCAGGTAAGCTAGAATCCGGTTGCGTGCGTTAATACAACATCCGGACACGTTAGGCGCCGGATTTAAAAATGATCACGGGAAGGCATCGCATATGAAAAACACAGCGCTGGTCAAGACAACCTCGGTTGCCACGTTCGCGGTGCGTGCGGGCGCAGCGCTGCTGGGCGCAGCGCTGGTGCTGGGCGTGTTCGGCGGCGCGCCGCTTGCGGCGTCGGCATTTGCGGTGGTGCACGGGGCCGGCAACGGGATGATCACCATCGCAGCGATAGCCCCCGTGTGCACCAAGATCGACAGCGGCACCGTGTACCACTGCTTGCTACCGACCTTGATGGACGGATCGACGATGTCACCGAACATCTTTTCTGCGCGTGGCACCGGTCTTACCCCCTCCTCAAGAACGTGGTTCGATTCGGCCTAAAGGCGGCCGATTATAGCTAGGGCCCAAAATTGGTGTCAACGATCGTCGGGGGTCTTTTCCCGATGCCAGGTTAGACACCGCTTTCCACAAAATGCTCCCGTTCCCGGGAGGCAAAGACGGGCATTCTACTTCGGGTCGGCGACCGGGCCGATGCTGTCGGGGGCGTAGTAGGGCAGCGCGACGGAGACGTAGGCGGCGTCGGGCCAGGCGAACGTCATCACGTTCATGAGGAGGATGCCGCACAGCGCGAATCCACGGAGCAGGTCGAGCGCGGGGAAACGCTCGGGCGGCGGCGCCTCCGTGCCGGGGGCGATCCCTGGTGTCGACTCGGCGCTCGAGGATGCGGGCGCGGAGGTCGTCGAGACGGACCTCGGCGAATTCGTCGTGCAGGCGATGGGCGATCGACCGAGCCATGTGATCGCCCCGATCCTCCACCGCACGCAGGGTGAGGTCCACGCGCTGTTCAGCGAGATGGCGGGCGAGGAGCTGCCCGACGATCCGGTCGCATTGACCGCATTCGCGCGCGCGGGCCTGCGGCATGCGTTCCTGACCGCCGACGCCGCCGTCCGCATGGAAGAGAACAAGCCGGCGATCGTCGGCCCGGCGGCGGACGACACGGCCACAATAAAGGAGTTAATGCCCATGCCGCGCCCCAGAAGACGCGAAGGGTAGACATGCCGCAGGATGGCGTGCAGCACGCTCACGACGCCCGCAGCGCGCCCCTGGGCCACGCTGCGCGCGACGATGTAGGCGGTATCGGGCCCCGGCGTGATGTTGAGCAGGAAGACTGCGGCCACGAACCAGCCCAGATCGTGCAGTCCTAGCATGGTCGTGGGTCCATCACAGCAGGCGGCTTTGCAAACGCGAGACCTAAGTGCATCGCGGTCGGCATCCCGGGTCAGGCCGTCGGTGCGCCGGGCACGAAGCGCGCGCCGACGGCGATCGGCGTACCGGCCAGGAATTCACGCGCCGGCAGGCGTTTGCCGCCGGGCTTTTGCCATTCGGTCAATCGGATCGCGTGGCCATCGCCGCACGCGATCACCACGCCTTGCGCATCGGCCGCGAGCACGGTGCCCGGCGTGCCTTGTCCGGCTGCACATTGCGCGCCCCAGCATTTGAGCGCCAGCGGCCCGCCCGCAATGTCGAGCCAGGCCGCACCGCCCGGCACCGGATCGAAAGCGCGCACCCGATTGACGAGTTGGGCCGCGGGCAAGGTGAAATCGAGTTGCGCCTCGTGCTTCTCGACCTTGTTGGCGTAGGTCACGCCGGCACTCGGTTGCGGCACCGGCACCAGGGTGTCGATCTGTGCCAGCGCTTCGACGATCAATTCCCCGCCGAGCGCGGCGAGCTGGTTGTGCACCTGCCCCGTGGTGGCCGCAGGGCCGATCGGGATGCTGCGCGCCAGCAGCATCGGCCCGGTGTCGAGTCCGGCTTCCATGCGCATGATGGTGATGCCGGTTTCGGTATCGCCGGCTTCGATCGCGCGATGGATCGGCGCGGCGCCGCGCCAGCGCGGCAACAAGGAACCATGGATGTTCAGGCAGCCGCGCGCGGGCATGTCGAGCACCGCCTGCGGCAGGATCAATCCGTAGGCCGCGACGACCATCGCCTCGGCGGCCGGCGCCTGAGTGAACACCCGCGCGAGCGCGGCCTGGGCGGCGGCGGCCTCGGCCCCGCGGGTCGGATGCTCGGGACGCAGACTCGGTGGCTGCAGCACCTCGATGCCGTGCGCCAACGCGAATTGCTTGACCGGACTCGGATGCAGCTTCATGCCGCGCCCGGCGGGCCGGTCGGGCTGGGTCAGGACGAGGACGATCTCGTGCCCGGCCGCATGCAAAGCGGCCAAGGCCGTGGCGGCAAATTCCGGGGTTCCGGCAAAGACGAGTCGCATGAGCGCAAGGTGGGCAGACGTCGGGCCCGCATTCTATGCGCCTTGCGCGAGCACCGCGAACTTACTCGGCGGTGCTGCGCAACCGTTCGCGTGCGGCTTTTTGCATCTTGCTCTTGATGCGGTTGCGCTTGAGCGGCGACAGGTATTCGACGAAGACCTTGCCTTTGAGATGATCGATTTCGTGCTGGACGCAGACCGCGAGCAACCCGTCGGCCTCGAGTTCGAAGGGCGCGCCATCGAGCCCCAGCGCGCGCACGCGCACGCGGTCGGCGCGTTCGACATCGTCGTAAAAGCCGGGCACCGACAGACAGCCTTCGTTCCAGACCTTGCGTTCTTCGCTCGCCCAGACGATTTGCGGATTGATCAGGACCAGCAAAGCGTCCTTGTGCTCGGAGACATCGATGACGATGACTTGTTCATGCACATCGACCTGGGTCGCGGCCAAGCCCACGCCGGGCGCTTCGTACATGGTTTCGGCCATGTCCTGGACCAGGCGACGGATGCGCGCATCGACCTGGGCGACCGGTTTGGCCGTCTTGTACAAACGCTGATCGGGGTATTCGAGTATGTTGAGCAAAGCCATCGTTCAATATCCAAAATCGCCGCGCCACCGGGCGCGATCCATCAGCAACGCCAAGAACAGTGCCGACGGATTTGCAACAACCCGCACCGCAAGCGTGCGATCCACGCCGCCAGATGGGGCAGTTTTGTTGCTACATCAAGCCATTATCGGCAGAATCTTCCGCAAAGTGTCAAAAGACCTGCCCCAAGCGGCGCGTGCTGCCGCTCGACAGCCACCGGCCCCACCATCCCGGATCGAGGGAGTGCATGAATAAGCCCAGTACACCGATTCTCGTGGCCGCAATCGCGTTAAGCGTCTTCGCGCCCCTAGCCTCGGCCACCAATTATCCGATCACGCCGCAACAACGCGCAGTCGCCGACAAGGTCGCGCAAGCCGGCGTGCCGTTGTCCGAACTCGCGCCCAACGCCCCCGATTCGTACACCATCGTGCGCGGCGACACCTTGTGGGGCATTTCGTCCAAGTTCCTCAAGAGCCCGTGGCGCTGGCCCGAGCTGTGGGGCATGAACCGCGATCAGATCCGCAACCCGCACCTGATCTATCCGGGGCAAGTCCTGTTCCTCGAAAAGATCGGCGATCGCGCCCAGTTGCGCGTCGGCGAACCGGTCAATGGCGTCGTGCGCCTGTCGCCGCGCGTGCGCACCGAAGACTTGTTGTCGGCGATCCCGTCGATCCCGGCGAGCGCCATCGAACCTTTCCTGAGCAAGCCTTTGATCGTCGAAGAAGACGGTCTGGCCGCCGCGCCGCGCGTGGTCGCGACCCAGGAAGGCCGCGTCTTCACCGGCGTGGGCGACACCGTCTATGTGCGCGGCATCGACACCGCGTCCAAGGTCGGCTCCTATCAGTTCTACCGCCCGGGCCGCCCGCTGCGCGATCCGGACACCAACGCCATCGTCGCCTATGAAGCCGTCTATCTGGGCGTAGGCGTCGAGACCCGCCCCGGCGATCCGGCCACTTTCCGCCTGACCGAAGCGCGCGAAGAAGTCGGCGTGGGCGACCGTCTGGTCGCCGCCGTCAAGACCGAATCGGTCAATTACGTGCCGCGCGCGGCCGACAAGGACATCGATGGCCGCGTGCTGTCGATCTACGGCGGCGGCGTCGATCAAGCCGCGACCAACATGGTCGTCTCGCTGAACCGCGGCACCGCCCAGGGAGTCGAGCCGGGCCAGGTGTTCCGCCTGTTCCGTTACGGCCCGGTGATCAAGGACAAGACTTCGACCGTGCGCGACGAAATGGTCAAGCTGCCCGACGAGCCGACCGGTTACCTGTTCGTCTTCCGCGTGTTCAACAATGTCAGCTACGGTTTGGTCCTCAACGCGACCAACACCGTGACGGTCGGCGATCGCTTCTCCTCGAAGCTCGACTGAGCGGTTCCTTCTGAAACCTGAAACGGGCGGATCTTCCGCCCGTTCTCATTGGTGGACTGACCATGCCCGTCGATCACCCCGATGAATTGCGTGCCTGGTTGCGGCTCGAACGCTGCGAAGGCATCGGTCCGGTCACCGCGCATGCGCTGTTGCGCGAGTTCGGCCTGCCGCAAACCTTGTTCGATGCCGGGTTCGATGCCATCGCCCGGGTGGTCGGACAAACCCTCGCGCAACGCCTGCTGGCGAGTCCCGGCGAAGACGACCGCGCCTTGTTCGACCGCACGCTCGCGTGGGTCGAGGACGATCGGCATACGGTGCTGAGCCTGGCCGACACCGACTACCCGCGCCAGTTGCTCGAACTGCCCGACCCGCCCTTGCTGCTGTATGTGGACGGCGATGCCGGTTTGTTGACGCGCCATGGCGTGGCCGTGGTCGGCAGCCGCAACGCGAGCACACCCGGCCTGGACAACGCACGCCAGTTTGCGCGCACGCTGGCGGCGGCCGGCCAGGTCGTGTTCTCGGGCATGGCGCTCGGCATCGACGCGGCAGCCCATGAAGGCGCGCTCGACGCCGGCGGCACGACGGTCGCGGTGCTCGGCACCGGGGTCGATGTGGTCTATCCGGCGCGCCACAAGGCCTTGGCGGCGCGCATCGCCAAACATGGCGCTTTGGTCAGCGAGCAACCGCTCGGCATGGGCGCGATCGCGCACAACTTCCCCAAGCGCAACCGGCTGTTGTCGGGCCTCGCGCGCGGGGTGCTGGTGGTGGAAGCAGCGGCGCAGAGTGGTTCCCTGATCACGGCGCGCCTCGCGGTCGAACAAGGGCGCGAGGTCTTCGCGATTCCGGGTTCGATCCATTCACCCTTGTCCAAGGGCTGCCATCAATTGATCAAGCAAGGCGCCAAGCTGGTCGATGACGCGCGCGACATCCTCGAAGAATTCGCTGCCATCGGCACGCCCGTGACGCTGCCCGGCCCGGCCCCGCGCGCCACTGCCGACACGCCGCCCTGGCTCGAAGCGGCCGGTTACGATCCGTTCACCTTGGACGAGCTCGCGGCGCGCACCGGTGCAAGCGCCGCCGCCTTGCAAGCAGCCTTGCTCGACTGGGAACTCGATGAACGCGTTGCGCGTTTGCCCGGCGGACGTTGGCAACGACGCGCACGCTAGCGCCACACGGTTGAAGCGAGCCGAACTTTAGCGGTAGAGTGATCGCATGTTCGACGTCTTGCTTTATCTGTTCGAGACCTATTACAACCCCGAGGCCTGCCCCGACCCGGACGCCCTGGTGCGCAAGCTGTCGGCCGCAGGTTTCGAGCGCGACGAAATCGACGAGGCGCTCGACTGGCTCGATGGTCTTTCCGCCGCCACCCTGGGCCCGAAACCCGAAGGTTTCCGGCCAGCCGGCACGGTGCGGGTCTATTCGTCGTGGGAATACGATAGGCTCGGTGTCGAGGCGATCGGCTTCCTGACCTTTCTCGAATCGGCGGGCTTGCTCGATCCGGTGCTGCGCGAATTGATCGTCGACCGCGCCGCCGCGGTGGGCGAAACCCCGATTTCGATCGACAAGCTCAAGATCATCGTATTGATGGTCTTGTGGAGCCAGGAAACCGAGGTCGACGCCCTGATTCTCGAAGAATTGCTCGACGACGGATCGCCGCGCGAGTTGCATTGAGGCGCGCATCGTCTCAGGTTTCAAGTACGGATTGTTGGCTGGACGAGACTTTGCGCCCATGTAAGCGCATGCTCTCGTCGATTGGCTTGCACCGCTTCTCGCATTGCACCTACACTTGGCGCCCCTTGACCGGGCGAGACACCGTGGGGGGTCCGTCGCGGACTGCCTGATGACATGTCATCCAAAGCCCTGATCATTGCCGAAAAGCCTTCCGTCGCGAACGACATCGCGAAGGCCTTGGGTGGTTTCACCAAGCACGAAGGTTATTTCGAGTCGGACGAATACGTTCTGTCGTCGGCGGTCGGCCATCTGGTCGAAATCTTCGCCGAAGACGATCCCAAGCGCGGCAAATGGAGCTTCACCCATCTGCCCGTGATCCCGCAGGAGTTCGCGCTGCAGCCGATCGCCAAGAGCGAAGACCGGCTCAAGCTGCTCAACAAGCTTTTGCGGCGCAAGGATGTCGGCGAACTCATCAACGCCTGTGACGCGGGACGCGAAGGCGAGCTGATCTTCCGGCTCATCGTCCAGAACGCCAAGGCCAAGCAGCCGGTGCGCCGGCTGTGGCTGCAATCGATGACGCCGGGCGCGATCCGCGACGGCTTCGCGAACCTGCGTTCCGACCAGGACATGCAGCCGCTCGCGCATGCGGCGCGCAGCCGTTCGGAGGCCGACTGGATCGTCGGCATCAACGGCACCCGCGCGATGACCGCCTTCAATTCCAAGGGCGGCGGCTTTTATCTGACCACCGTGGGCCGGGTCCAGACCCCGACGCTCGCGATCGTGGTCGACCGCGAAAAGAAGATCAAAGGCTTCGTGCCGCGCGACTACTGGGAAGTGAAGGCCACCTTCGCGGCCCAGGCCGGCGATTACGACGGCAAATGGTTCGACCCCAAATTCAAGAAATCGGAAGACGATCCCGAGCGTCGCGACAACCGGCTCTGGACCGCGGCCGAGGCTGAACAGATCGTCGCGGCCTGCAAAGGCAAGCCCGGCATCGTCACCGAAGAAGCCAAGCCGAGCACCCAGCTTTCGCCGATGCTCTATGACCTCACGTCCTTGCAACGCGAGGCCAACGGCCGTTTCGGCTTCAGCGCCAAGACCACCTTGTCGATCGCGCAGGAGTTGTACGAAAAGCACAAGGTCCTGACCTATCCGCGGACCGATTCGCGCCATCTGCCCGAGGACTACCTCAAGACCGTCAAGCAGACGATGGAAGCGGTCGGCGAGTCGAACAATTACTACCCGTTCACCTCGCAAGTCATCAAGAACGGCTGGATCAAGCCCAACAAGCGGATCTTCGACAACACCAAGATCAGCGACCACTTCGCGATCATCCCGACCACGCAAGCGCCCAAGGGCCTCAACGAAGTCCAGCAAAAGATCTACGACCTGGTTGCCAAGCGCTTCCTGGCGATCTTTTTCCCGGCCGCCGAATACCTGGTCACGACCCGCATCACGACCATCGACACCCATACCTTCAAGACCGAAGGCAAGGTGCTGGTCAACCCCGGTTGGCTGGCGGTGTACGGCAAGGAAGCGCAGGACGAAGACGCGAATCTGGTGCCGGTGAAGGCCGGTGAAAAGCCGCTGGCGCGCGAAGTCGCCGCGCTCGGCCTGCAAACCCGGCCGCCCGCGCGCTACAACGAAGCCACCCTGCTGACCGCCATGGAAGGCGCCGGCAAGCTCATCGACGATGACGAATTGCGCGAGGCCATGGCCCAGCTCGGCCTCGGCACGCCAGCCACGCGCGCGGCCATCATCGAAGGCCTGATCGGCGAGAAATACATGGTGCGCGAAGGCCGCGACCTGATCCCGACCGCCAAGGCCTTCCAGCTCATGACGCTGTTGCACGGCTTGGGTGTGCCGGAGCTCACCCAGCCCGAACTCACCGGCGAATGGGAATACAAGCTCGCGCAGATGGAGCGCGGCCGGCTCAAGCGCGAAGAATTCATGAAGGAAATCGCGCGCATGACGACCCAGATCGTCAAGCGTGCCAAGGAATACGACAGCGACACCATCCCCGGCGATTACGCGACGCTCAAGACCCCGTGCCCGAATTGCGGCGGCGTGGTCAAGGAAAACTACCGCCGCTTCGCCTGCGAGAAATGCGCGTTCTCGATGACCAAGATCCCGGGCTCGCGCCAATTCGAGATCGACGAGGTCGAGGAATTGCTCGCCAAGCGCGAGATCGGTCCGCTGCAAGGCTTCCGCTCCAAGATGGGCCGGCCGTTCGCGGCGATCCTGCGCATCAGCGAAGATGCCGAACTCAAGAAGGAAACCGGCAACGCGTTCAAGCTCGAATTCGATTTCGGCCAGGGCAACGGCGATGACGAAGACGGCGAACCGGTCGATTTCTCGGGTCAGACGCCACTGGGCACCTGTCCGAAATGCGGCGGCAAGGTCTATGAACACGGCATGAGCTACACCTGCGAGCACACGCCGACCAAGACCTGCGATTTCCGCTCGGGCAAGGTCATCTTGCAACAGGAAGTCTCGCGCGAGCAGATGGAGAAGCTGCTGCGCGATGGCCGCACCGACCTGCTGACCAACTTCGTCAGCAACCGCAATGGGCGCAAATTCAAGGCCTTCCTGGTGGTCAAGGACGGCAAGGTCGGTTTCGAGTTCGCCCCGCGCGAACCCAAGGCCGGCGCCGCAGCACCGGCGGAAGACGCGCCGGCGGGCAAACCGGCCGCCAAGACTGCAGCGGCGAAATCCGCCGCAAAACCGGCCGCCAAGGCCGCCGCGAAGAAAGCCTCCGAGGCCCCGGCCCCGGTCAAGCGCGCGAGCACAGCCACCAAGACGGCTGCCAAGAAAGCGCCAGCCAAGGCTCCGGCCAAGAAGGTCGCCGCCAAGAAAGCACGCTGAACCGCGCCGCGCCCGAACACGGCGCGACCGGGTTCGGGCCTATCAGGTCATGGTGCGCCGAAGCACGGTGAATCGGGGTTTGGCGCGCAGCGATCCGACATGCTCAGACCGCCAGCAGCGGCCCACTCGTCCATCATGGCGGCGTCGGTCGGATAAGCCGTCGAGAAGAACTGGTACAGCGGACCCTGCTCACAGCAGGCGAGGAGCGCAGCGTTTGAGATCGTGTCGCCGCCAGCGTCAGCGGCGTCTTGAGCGGGGCGATATACAGGTTGGAGTTGGTCTCGATCCCCGGTTCGCGCTGGGCCCATACGAAATAGCGCACGCCCTTATGCGTGAAGATGGTCGAATCGAGGTTGAAGCTGTCCCAGGGCGACTGGAATTCGCCCAGCACGCGCCATGTGCCCGTCAGCGGGTCGGCGCCGTCGCACACCACGGCATAGGTGCGGATGCGGAACACATCGTCGCCACCGCCGCTCGGGCTGAACAGGTACGCCACTCAGGGGCCTGCATTACTTCGGCACGCTGCGACTACCTGGTCTCAGTCTACCCTGCTGGCCTCATCCTTGAGATAAGCCCCGTACGGCCGGTGGTGCTGCTGCGGGAGGACGTGACGGGCCTGCGGGCGGTCCGTCGTGCTGGTATGCGCTTGCTCGCCGTTGACCACACTAAGAGCTGGGGCCGAGCGCCACTGGTGTTGCTTACCGCACCAGAGAGTGACTTGGCCACAGCGATCGCTGACATGACCGGCCTGCCGATCGCTGCCTAGT
>CAXBRX010000104.1:0-9781 GCA_963977835.1 uncultured Derxia sp. | reverse complement strand
GGCCAAGGCCGCGCGCGAGCTCGAAAAGCATCAGACCGCACAGGCTCGCTCGATGGAGCAGGCCGCGGCCCCGCCGGCGCCGGTGCCCGGCACCGGGTTCAATCTCGATGCCCATCTCGAGAGTCCGCAAGCCCAGGAAGGCGCGGACAAATACACGCGCGAATGAGGCGCCGCACCGGCCCGTCATGACCATCGACGACGACACGCTCGCCTTGCCGCCCGAGGTCTGGGCCGAACTGACCGCACCCGCGCGCGTGCCCGGCCTCACGCCGGCGGGCGCGGCCATGCTGCGCTGGTTGCGCACTCATCCGGCCGCGCCTGTGTATCGCAATTTCAGCGGGCATCGGCTGAGCACATGGGACCGGCGCTGGGCGCGTTTGCGCAATGCCTGGTTGCGCCATGCGCCCACGCAGGCGCATGCCGGCGATGGCGGTGTGCCGGCCTGGGTCTGGCCCTGGTGGTGGCGCCAGGCGGCGAGCGTTGCGGCCTGGCCGCGCACGCGGGCCTTGCTCGGTGGCTGGACTGCCTTGCCGACGATGACGCGTGCCGACTTGCAACGCGCGTTGGCGCGCCATGTGCCGGTGCATCGGCAAAACGAGGCGCTGGTCTGCTTCACGACCAGCGGCACCACCGGTCATCCGATCCGGGTGCCGTCCACCCCGTTGGCCGCGGCCGCGTATCAGGCGCTGCATGAACGTGCGCTCGCCTTGCATGGCGTGCGCTTGCAGGCCGGCGCGCATGAGGTCGGCGTGGTGCTGGCCGGGTATCAACGACGCTGCTTCACTTATGTCTCGGTCAACCCGTTGCGCGGCGAGTGCGGCCTGGCCAAGCTCAATCTGTTTCCCGACGATTGGCGCCGGCCCGAAGATCGCGCCAGCTACCTCGATGCTTTGCGGCCCGAGTTGATTTCGGGCGATCCGGTGTCCTTGAGCGAACTCGCGTGCCTGCCGATGCAGCATCGGCCGCGCGCGCTGTTGTCGACCTCGATGCATCTGAGCGCGGGATTGCGCGCCCGACTCAGCGCGCGGTTTTCCTGCCCGGTGGTCGATTTGTATTCGATGAACGAAGCCGGGCCGATCGCCGCCTATCTGGACGAGGCGCAAGGCCATGTGCTGTTGCAGCCCGGCATGTATGTCGAGATGCTCGACGAGGCGGGCCGTCCGGTGCCCGCGGGTGAACGCGGCGAGATCACGCTCACCGGCGGCATCAATCCTTGCCTGCCTTTGCTGCGCTATCGCACCGGCGATCATGCGCGCCTTGTGATGACGCGGTTCGGGCCGACGCTGCGCGAGCTCGACGGCCGTCCGCCGGTGCGCTTTGCCGCGCACGACGGGCGCTGGATCAACAATGTCGAGATCACCCAGGCCTTGCGCCGGTTCGATCTGCAACGCTATGCCTTGCATCAACAGGCCGATGCACATCTGCGCTTGCGCGTGGTGAGCGGCGCGCCCGATCTGCCCGCCTTGCACATGGCGCTCGCGCAGGCGTTGGGGCAATTGCTGGGGCCGTTGCCGCTCACGATCGAGCCCTTGCAGGCCGACGACAAAGTGCGCCAGTACACGAGCGATCTGGCCGGCGCGCATGTCGATCGGCAAACTCATGCCACGGACGGCGCGGTATGAATTTTTCCTCGATCACCCCGCTCGAATGGTGGGCCAATGGCGCGACCGCTTTGTCGGTCTTTCTGGCCGCGATCGGCAGCTTGTTCACCTGGCCGGTCGGCATCCTCGGCAGCCTCTTGTTCGGCTGGCTGTTCTTCGAGGCGCGTCTGTATGCCGATGTGACTTTGCAGGTGTTCTTCATCGCGACAAGCGTGCTCGGCTGGGTCCAATGGCAGCGCGCGGGCGGGCCGGTGCAGGCGGCGCGCCGCCATGCTTTGCATGCGGGCAACCTCGTCGGCATGGTGCTGATCGCAGTGTTCGTCTGCGTGGCCTACGGCCTGCTGCTCAAGCATTGGACCAACGCCTACGCGCCGTTCTGGGATTCGGCCGTGCTCACCGCGAGCGTGCTCGCGCAAATCTTGTTGATGCGCGGCCATCATCAGACCTGGCCCGCCTGGCTGGTCGTCAACACCTTGTCGGTGCCGCTGTATCTGCAACGCGGGCTGCAGGTCACGGCCTTGTTGTACGCCGCGTTCTGGTTCAACGCCTGGTGGGGCTGGTGGCGCTGGCATCGTCTGCAACGCATCGCGGCTGAGGCCTGACGATGGCGCGTTACCGGCTCGGCCTGGTGGTCGGCAAATTCTCGCCTTTGCATCTCGGGCATGCGCAGGTGATCGAGACCGCGCTCGCGCATTGCGAGCAGGTGCTGGTGCTCGGGTACAGCCAGCCCGAGTTTCGCGGTTGCGAACGCGCGCGCCGCGCCGCCTGGGTTGCGCAGTGCTTTCCGTCGGTCATCAATGTGCAGCTCGACGATGCCGAAATCCGGCGCCGTTGCGAGGCGCTTGGCATCGCGGCGCAACCGATGCCGCCCAACGCCGCGGCCGACGCCGTGCATCAGGACTATCTGGCCTGGTTGTTGCGCGGGCCGGTCGGGCTTGCGCCCGATGCCATGTTCGGCAGCGAGGCTTATCTTGCCCCGTGCGCGCAACGCTTGAGCCGGCAACTCGGCCACCCGGTGCATGCGGTCAGCGTGGATGCCGGGCGTGTCCGGCATCCGATCAGTGCGACCCGCATCCGGGCCGATGTGCATGCGCACCGGCATTGGCTGGCGCCCGCGGTCTATCGCGATTTCGTTCCGCGGGTGGTGTTTCTGGGCGGCGAATCGAGCGGCAAGACCACGTTGGCCGAAGCCATGGCCGCCCATGTCGGCACGGTCTGGGTGCCTGAATACGGCCGCGAGCGCTGGGAACAATGCGCAGGCCAATTGACCCTGGCCGATCTGATCGACATCGGCCGGGTGCAAGTGGCGCGCGAAGACGCCATGCACGCCGAGGCCGAGCGGGCCTTGTTTTGCGACACCTCGCCCTTGACCACCCTCGGCTATGCGCACTGGATGTTCGGCGCTGCGCCGCCCGAACTGGTGGCGTTGGCCGGGCGTGCCTACGACCTGACGGTGCTGTGCGCGCCCGATTTCGACTTCGTGCAGGACGGCACCCGTCGCGAGCCGGCATTTCGCCTGCAACAGCACGCCTGGTACGAGGCCCGATTGGCCGCGTCGGGCGGGCGCTGGATGCGGGCCACGGGGCCGCTGGAGCACAGGATCGCCGAGGTCGCCCGGGCTTTGGCGCAGCTCTGAACGCCCGCGTTGGGTGCCGGGCCCGGGCCGGGACTGCAAGGCATTTCGATCACATTGCATTGCGCAAACAAGCGCGAAATTTCCCCTTTGCTCGGCCCCTTGCCAAACCCCGTGAGCCGGCAACATCCAAGTGCTACCGGTACGCCAGGAGGCACTGTCGCGTCCGGTGTGTGAACCGTTCAGGAATTGGTTGAGGGGAATGACGATGGCAATGCTATTGCGCTGGTTGGACCGCTGGATGCAGCGGCTCATGATGCGGGCGAAATTTTTGGTCGTCGCGCTGGCGTGCTTCGTCCCGCTGATCTTCTCGATGTCGACCGCGCTGCTCGGCCAATGGGACGTGCTCCAGGCGACCCGGCAAGAACGCATCGGCATCGCCTACCAGAACGATGCCGTGGCCCTGGTCGATGCATTTTCGCGTTATCGCTCCACCTTGTTGGCGCAAGCGGCCAAGATGGACGCCGCCGTCTCGTCCGGCGATGCCACCAAGCGCATCACCGATCTGCTCGGGGCGTTGCACGCGCGCGTGAAGGCCGATGGCGATGTCCTGAAGATCGCCACCGAGCTGGGCACCGTGGAATCGGCCTGGTCCGGTGCGGCCACGGGCGACCAAAGCGCCGCCGCGATCGACGCGCTCAACAAGGCGACCGAAGCCGCGCTCACCCTGGTGGCCCGCATCAACGGGCAATCGGGGCTGGCGCTCGAATCCGATGCCGATGCCTACCACCTGATGATGTTCTCGACCCAATACATGCCGCGCGCGCTCGAACGCGCCGCGCGCTTGCGCGCCCTGGGCGCCGCGGTCCTTGTCGCCGGTGATCGCGACGGAACGCGATTCATCGACGCCATCGGCAGCCGCGCTGTCGCGGCGGGCAATCTGGCGCAGGCGCGGGTGGCGCTCGAAGGCGTGCGCGCCGCCAACCCGGCCATCGTGGGAACCATCGATGCACAAGGACTCGATGCGCTCGGCCGTTATCTCGAAGGCGCCGCACGCATGCTCGATGTAGGGGCCATGGCAGGTGGGCGCGATGCGAAGCCGTTCTGGACCTTGAGTGCGGAAGGTGTGACCGGTGCGCGTGCCGCCAAGGAAAAATCCTTGAGCGCCCTCGATAGTCTGATGGCTCAGCGCTTGTCGGGCCTGCAACGCCAGATGTGGATCATGGGCGTATTCAGCGCGCTCGGCTTGGTGATCGGTCTGGGCGCGATGCTGGTGTTCTATCGCAACATGGCCGGCGGCCTCAATGCGGTCACCACCCGTGTCCTGCGTCTGGGCGGCGGCGATCTGCAGCCGACGCATGCCGCGTATGGCAACGATGAAATCTCGGTCGTCCTCAACACGATGCGCGACAGCGTGACGGCGCTCGGCAATGTGGTCAGCGCGGTGCGCACCTCGGCGGATGCGCTCGCGGTGTCGAGCAAGGAAATCGCGCAAGGCAATGAAGATCTGTCGGAGCGCGGCGCACGGACCGCGGCGACGATGGAAGAAACCACGGCCAGCATGAACACCCTGACCGAGACCGTGCGCAACAACCTCGAAGCGGCCCGCGAAGCCGATCAATTGTCCAAGACCGCCTACCAGGTGGCGGCCGAAGGCGGGCAATTGGTCACGCATGCGGTCGATGCCATCGGCAACATCAGCCGTTCGTCGAAGAAGATCGGCGAGATCATCGAACTCATCGACGGTATCGCGTTCCAGACCAACATCCTCGCGCTCAACGCGGCCGTCGAAGCGGCGCGCGCAGGCGAACAAGGCCGCGGCTTCGCGGTCGTCGCGAGCGAAGTGCGCGCGCTGGCACAACGCAGTGCCGCCGCGTCGAAGGAGATCGGTGCGCTGATCCATGAATCGATCTCGACCGTCGATCGCGGCGCCGGCTATGTGAACGCCGCGGGCGACAAGATGAAGGAGATCGTCGATTCGGTGAAGCAGGTCGCGCACATCATGGAGACCATCACCGTGCAATCGACGACCCAGGCCGCCGAGATCGAGCAGGTGGCCAATGCCATGCACGAGGTCGATGGCGCCACCCAGCAAAATGCCGCCCTGGTCGAACAGACTTCGGCCTCGGCCTCGACCTTGCAGCAATTGGCGGCCGAATTGCAGAAGGTGGTCGAGAACTTCAAGCTCAGCGAAGAATCGGGCCGCCTCGCCGGCCTCGATTTCCGTTCGGCGATTGCGGCGCACGACCATTGGAAGGTGCGCCTCGAAGGCGTGATCGCGGGTACCAATCGCGAGCAGATCGATGTGCGCGAGGTGGTGCGCGACGATCAATGCGCCCTGGGCAAATGGCTGCACGGCCCTGGCATGCAATGCTGTGGCAAGGTCGATGTGTTCAGCAAACTCGTGCAGGCGCATGCGCAATTCCATGAAGCCGCCGGTGCGGTCTTGCAGACGGCGCAGCAAGGCGATCGCGCGCAGGCCCGCGAAATGATCGAGCGCGGGCATTTCCCGCAGGCGTCGAGCGAGGTGCGCGGGCAGTTGTCGACCTTGTTCCTGCGCGTCAGCGGTGCTGCCAGTCAGGCACACTTGGAAACCAGACAGGCCTGATGCGCAGCACATGAGCCGCTTGGCGATTGGGCAGGCGGATGCAGCAGCGATATGCTTGCGGCCATGACTCGCCTATCCGATCTACGCAAGGACTATCAGCGCGCCGGCCTCGACGAGGCCGATGTGCATGCCGACCCCCTCGAACAATTTCGCCGTTGGTTCGACGAAGCCGTGAACAGCGGCCTGCCCGAACCCAATGCGATGACGGTCGCGACCGTCGGGCCCGACCTGCGGCCCTCGACACGCGTCGTGCTGATCAAGGAATTCGATACGCGCGGGGTGGTCTGGTACACCAATTACGAAAGCCGCAAAGGGCAGGAGCTCGCCGCCAATCCGCAGGCCGCCTTGCAATTCCATTGGGTCGAGCTCGAACGCGTGGTGCGCATCGAAGGCCGGGTCGCCAAGGTGGCGGACGAAGAATCCGATGCCTATTTCGCCTCGCGCCCGCTCGCCTCGCGCATCGGCGCCTGGGCCTCGGAGCAAAGCCGGCCTTTGCCATCGCGCGGCGCGTTGATCGCGCGGGCGGCCGAGTACGGTGCGCGCTTCGCCTTGCATCCGCCGCGGCCGCCGCATTGGGGCGGTTATCGCCTGGTGCCCGATTACTGGGAGTTCTGGCAGGGGCGGCCTTCGCGCCTGCACGACCGGATCGCGTATCGGCGCGATGCCGACGGCGTCTGGCAGCGTTCGCGCTTGTCGCCGTGAATTGCGCCTAGGCCGCCAGACTGGCTGCGGTCGGGGGCGCGCCGTGGTTGAGTCGTTCGACCGCCGTGCAAAGCGCGGCATAGCAGCGCGGATCGATCTGCACGTCCACGAGCGCGCGCATGTTGGCGAGTGTTTGTTCGACCGAGAGGCCGGGCCGGTGCGGACGGTCGGTCGAGATCGCATCGAACAGATCGGCCGTGGTCAGGATGCGCGCTTCGAGCGTGATCGCGTCACCGCGCAAGCCGCGCGGATAACCGCTGCCGTCGAGCCATTCATGATGCGCGCCGACGACGGCCACCCAATCGGCGAAGGCGCCGATGCGCGCCAGCAGATGTTCGGTGAGCTGCACATGCAATTGCATCGCCGTGCGCTCGCGGTCGTCGAGCGGGCCGGCCTTGTCGAGCAAGGCGTTGCTGATGCCGAGCATGCCCAGATCGTGCAACAGCGCGGCGCGGCGCAACCCGCGCCGGCGTTCGGCCGGGAGGCCGCATTGCGCGGCGATCAGATCGGTGTACAGACCCACGCGTGCACTATGGCCGGCGGTGCCGGCGCTCTTGGCATCGGCGATCTGGCCGAACACCGCGGTGATCTCGTCGAGGTAATCGTCGTCGAGCGCGAGCGCGCCTGCGGCCGGTTCGAGCGCAATCACTTGCGCGATGACATCGGGCGCGGTCAACGGCGCCCAGAAATCGGGCTGGCTCGCCGCGCGCTCGAAAGCGTCGACGAGATGCGGATCGAACCAGGTCGCGCGCCGGTCGCGTAAAGCGTGCATGGCGGCCTGCGGCCCGCCTTCATGATGGAAGATCTCGACCACCTGGGCGATCAGCGCGATGCGCGCGTACAGCGGAATCTGCTGGGCCGCGAGACCATCGGGTTTGCCGGTGCCGTTCCAATGTTCTTCGAGTGCGTGGATCGCCCGCCCGACCTTGTCGGAAAAGCGCAATTGCCGCGCCCATTCGGCGCCGCGCTCGCCGCGCGTCTGCGTCAGCGCATGCGCGATCGCATCGCCCTGGCGCATCGCGCGCAGCGTCGCGCGTACCCGCGCCAGCAGGCCCACGCGGGCACCGGTTTGCGATAGCGCGAGTTGCGCGGCGGGCGGCAGATGGTCGGCAAAACGCTTTGCCTTGCGTTTGAAGCGCAGGTCGTCGCTCAGAAACACGTCATGGATGCGCGCGGCATTGCTGCTGCCGCCGAGATCCTTGAGCAGCAAGGTGTAATACAACTCCCATTGGTCGGCCGGTGCGAGATCGATCGCGCGTGCCAAATGCATGCCGAGGTAGGCGCAGCGCACGGCGTGCCCCGCCGGCTGGCCTTCGGCCAAGTCCAGCGCATGGCTGAATCCGCACATGAGTTCCGCGAGTTGGTGTTGCTGCATCGATGTCCGATCCGTGAATGAGGGCAATGATGGCCCACAGGCATGCCTTGACGGAATTGACGGCAACCCGAACCCGGACTTGAACGCCGCACTGCGACTGGGCAGCAAAAATGCCTTCGTCTATCCTGCGCCGACGCTGATTTGTGAGAAATGACCAGGTCATGCAGATACTCGGCATCGATTTCACTTCGTCCCCGACCCGGCGCAAGCCGATCACTGTCGCACGTGGCAGGCTCGACGGGCCTGTCGTCGCGATCGATGCGATCGATCTGATCGACAGCCTCGAAGGATTCGAGGCCATGCTGGCCGAGGCGGGGCCCTGGGTCGGCGGCTTCGATTTTCCTTTCGGTCTGCCGCGCAGCCTGGTCGAACATCTGGGCTGGCCGCAGCATTACGAAGCCTTGATCGGGCATCTGGCCGCCAAGACGCGCGCCGAGCTGCGCACCACCTTCAAAGCCTATTGCGATGCACGGCCCGCGGGCAGCAAGTTCGCGCATCGCGCCTGTGACCGCTTGGCCGGATCGAGCCCGTCGATGAAATGGGTCAATCCGCCGGTCGCCTACATGCTGCATGCGGGCGCGCCGCGTCTGCTGGCGGCCGGCGTGCATCTGCCGGGGCTGTGCGCGGGCGATGCGCAGCGCATCGCGCTCGAAGCCTACCCGGGTTATGTGGCGCGCAAGATCACGCGGGCCAGCTACAAGAACGATCAACCGGCATTGCAGACGCCCGCGCGCCAGGAAGAGCGTGAACGCATCCTCGACGCCTTGTTGCTCGGCCAGGCCGGGCTTGCGGTGCAGGTGCGCTTGTTGCCGACGCTCGAAATCACCATTGCCGAAAACGGCAGCGGCGATCTGCTCGACGCCGTGATTTGCGCGGCCCAGGCCGCCGACGCGATGCGCCAGCCCAATTGGGGATTGCCGCCTGCGGTCGATCCGATCGAAGGCTGGATCGCGGGCGTGCCCGCGGCTTGAGCGGGCGTCGCCCGGCTAGAGAAGATGGCGCCGCACTGCCGCCGAGGCGACTCCCGCGCCGACGGAAGCCAGATAGGCTTCAACCGCGTATTTGAGGCCTTTGCCGAAGACGAAGGCGGTGAAGATCGCCCAGGCCGGCAGATGCATGAGCGCGGCCAGCAGCACGAACGGCACTTGCGGCAAAGGCAGCACCAGCCAGGCGAACATCGCGGCCCAGCCCCAATCGGCGATCCAGGCTTCGAGTCGGGCCCAGGCCGGCGAGGCCATCAGGTCGGGCGCCTGGGCCGCGACCCAGGGCGCGAAGCCGATTTCGAGCGCGCGCACCAGGAGCACGGCCGCGACCGCGGTAGCGAGCGTGGCCACCAGGGTGAAGGCGCGCCAGCGCGTGCGCGCCGCGGCGCAATACGCCATCAGGAACGGGCCGACCGCGATCGTGAACGACCAGGTGGCGAGCACGCTGATCAATGCCAGCGCGGCAAAGCCATGGCCGGTCGGCGCATGGCGCGCCGCGCGTTCGACGATCTGGTGCGCCCAGCGGCGCAGATGGTGGCGCATGCCGGTCATCCTGCGCGTTTGCGCGTGGCCTGGGCCGGCTTGAAGACCCGGTCGAGGAATTCGATGAAGGCGCGCAAATGCGGCGGCGTCGGTTGTTGCGGGCGATACAGCGCCGCGATGTAAGGGCCGGCGCGTTTCCAGTCGGGCAGCACACGCACCAGACGGCCTTCGGCCAGCGGCCGCGCGACCAGGAATTCGGCTTCCTGAAAAATCCCGAGGCCGGCGAGCGCGCAAGTGAGGCCCGCTTTGGTGTTGTCCACCGTCAGGCCTTCGGGCGGGCTGATGCTGCGTTCCTCGCCGCCCTTGGCCATGATCCATTCCCAGGCGCGCCCGGTCACATCGTTGAAAAAGCCGATCGCACGGTGGCGTTCGAGATCGTCGGGATGGCGCGGCGTG
>CAXBRX010000103.1:0-9821 GCA_963977835.1 uncultured Derxia sp. | reverse complement strand
CGCGAGCGCGCCGTGGGCGGCCGGGCCACCTTCGACATCACCCTCGATTGCGGGGACGGCGCCGCCGCCGGCCGCGAGCGCGAACATGCGCAGATCGTCGCCGACGTGCTCCAAAGCGCCGACAATGTCTTCGATCGCGTCGGCATCCGGGTGCACGACGTCAACCATCCCGCGGTCGAAGAAGAACTCGATCTGATCATGGGCGCAGCGCACGCGCGCATCGCCTACGTGACTTTCCCCAAGATCGATTGCTACATCGACGCCCAGCGCGCCATCGAGTTGCTGCGCGCCAGCGCCGAGCGCCATGACGTCGATCGCCAGATCCCCGTCCATGTCCTGATCGAATCGCCGCGCGCAGTCGCCGATGTGTTCACCATCGCCGCGCTCGATGAAATCGAATGTCTGTCGTTCGGGCTCATGGATTTCGTCTCGGCACACGGCGGCGCGATCCCCGACGACGCGATGCGCTCGCCAGGCCAGTTCGATCATCCGCTGGTACGCCGTGCCAAGCTCGAAATCAGCGCCGCGTGCCATGCCTGGGGCAAGACCGCCTCGCACAACGTGACCACCGATTTTGCCGACCCGCGCACCGCCGCCGCCGATGCGACGCGCGCCGCGCGCGAATTCGGCTATGCGCGCATGTGGAGCATCCACCCCTCGCAAATCGACGCGATCGTCGGCGCGCTACGCCCCTCGCATACCGCGATCGACGAAGCCGCGGCCATCCTGCTCGCAGCGCAAGCCGCCGATTGGGGACCGATCCAGCGCGCCGGCCGCCTGCACGACCGCGCGAGCTACCGGTATTACTGGAGCGTGCTGCAACAGGCCGCCGTCAGCGGCGCCGAATTGCCAGCGCAAGCACGCGCCGCTTTCTTCGGAGACGCCTGATGCCCATCGTCACCGAAGCGCAGTTTCAGCACCAACACACCGCGGGCGGACGCCACCAGTCCGACGAGCCCCAGGCTTTCGCGGACTACCTGCCGGCCCCAACGCCAGCCCTCTCTGAGTAGCAGTCACCATTACCGTCAACGGAGCCAACGATGCTGCAAGCCTACCGCCAACATGCCGCCGAACGCGACGCGCTCGGCATTCCGCCGCTGCCCTTGTCGGCCCAGCAGACCGCCGAGTTGATCGAGCTGCTGAAGAACCCGCCCAAGGGCGAAGAAGCCTTCCTGGTCGAGCTGCTCACGCACCGCGTGCCGCCGGGCGTCGATGACGCCGCCAAGGTCAAGGCCTCGTTCCTGGCCGCCGTCGCGCACGGCGACGAAAAAGTCGCGCTCATCAGCAAGGCCAAGGCGACCGAATTGCTCGGCACCATGGTCGGCGGCTACAACGTGCATCCCCTGATCGAATTGCTCGACGACGCGGAAGTCGCGTCGATCGCGGCCGAAGGTCTGAAGAAGACCCTGCTGATGTTCGATTACTTCAACGACGTGGCCGAAAAGGCCAAGGCCGGCAATGCCAAGGCCAAGGAAGTCATCCAGTCGTGGGCCGATGCCGAATGGTTCACCTCGCGCCCCGAAGTCGCGAAGAAGATCACCGTCACCGTCTTCAAGGTGCCCGGCGAAACCAATACCGACGACCTCTCGCCCGCGCCCGATGCCTGGAGCCGTCCCGACATTCCTTTGCATTACCTCGCGATGCTGAAGAACACCCGCCCCGGCGCGGCCTTCAAGCCCGAGGAAGACGGCAAGCGCGGTCCGATGCAATTCATCGACGACCTCAAGAAGAAGGGCCATCTGGTCGCCTACGTCGGCGATGTGGTCGGCACCGGTTCGTCGCGCAAGTCCGCCACCAACTCGGTGATCTGGGCCACCGGCCAGGACATCCCCTTCGTGCCGAACAAGCGCTTCGGCGGCGTCACGCTCGGCGGCAAGATCGC
The DNA here is from genome assembly GCA_963977835.1 of uncultured Derxia sp. Taxonomy (GTDB): domain Bacteria; phylum Pseudomonadota; class Gammaproteobacteria; order Burkholderiales; family Burkholderiaceae_E; genus CAXBRX01. The sequence continues at coordinate 7,939 of CAXBRX010000103.1, read as the reverse complement.
CCCGATCTTCTTCAACACGCAAGAAGACTCGGGCTCGCTGCCGATCGAAGTCGATGTCAGCAAGCTCGAGATGGGCGATGTCGTCGACATCTATCCGTACGACGGCAAGATCGAAAAGAACGGCGCCCAGGTCGCGGCGTTCAAGCTCAAGAGCGATGTGCTGTTCGACGAAGTGCGCGCCGGCGGCCGCATCAACCTGATCATCGGCCGCAGCCTGACCGCCAAGGCGCGTGAATTCCTCGGCCAACCGGCCTCGACCACGTTCCGCCTGCCGCAAGCACCGGCCAGCTCGACCAAGGGCTACACCCTGGCGCAGAAGATGGTCGGCCGCGCTGTCGGTCTGCCCGAAGGCCAGGGCGTGCGCCCGGGCACGTATTGCGAACCCAAGATGACCACCGTCGGTTCGCAAGACACGACTGGCCCGATGACGCGCGACGAACTCAAAGACCTCGCCTGCCTGGGCTTCTCGGCCGATCTGGTCATGCAATCGTTCTGCCACACCGCGGCCTATCCGAAGCCCGTCGATGTGAAGATGCATCGTGAACTGCCCGCCTTCATCAGCAACCGCGGCGGCGTCGCGCTGCGTCCGGGCGACGGCGTGATCCATTCCTGGCTCAACCGCCTGCTGTTGCCCGACACCGTCGGCACCGGCGGCGATTCGCACACCCGCTTCCCGATCGGCATCTCGTTCCCGGCCGGTTCCGGCCTCGTGGCCTTCGGCGCCGCCACCGGCGTGATGCCGCTCGACATGCCCGAATCGGTGCTGGTGCGCTTCAAGGGCAAGATGCAGCCCGGCATCACCCTGCGCGACCTCGTGCATGCGATCCCGTTGTACGCGATCAAGGCCGGTCTGTTGACCGTCGAAAAGGCCGGCAAGAAGAACATCTTCTCGGGCCGCGTCCTTGAAATCGAAGGTCTGCCCGACCTCAAGGTCGAACAAGCCTTCGAACTCACCGACGCCTCGGCCGAGCGTAGCGCAGCCGGCTGCACGGTGCAGCTCAACAAGGAACCGGTCGCGGAATATCTGCGTTCGAACGTGGTGCTCATGAAGAACATGATCGCCAACGGCTACCAAGACAAGCGCACCCTCGAACGCCGCATCAAGGCGGTCGAAGCCTGGCTCGCCAAGCCCGAACTGCTCAAGGCCGACGCCGATGCCGAATACGCGGCCGTCATCGAAATCGACCTCGCCGACATCAAGGAACCGATCGTTTGCTGCCCGAACGACCCGGACGATGCCAAGTTCATGAGCGAAGTCGCCGGCACCAAGATCGACGAAGTCTTCATCGGCTCGTGCATGACCAACATCGGCCACTTCCGCGCCGCGGGCAAACTGCTCGAAGGCAAGAAGGACATCCCGGTGCGTTTGTGGATCGCCCCGCCGACCAAGATGGACGCGAGCGAACTGACCAAGGAAGGCCATTACGCCACCCTCGGCGGCGCCGGCGCGCGCATGGAAATGCCGGGCTGCTCGCTGTGCATGGGCAACCAGGCGCAGATCAAGGAAGGCAGCACGGCGATGTCGACCAGCACGCGCAACTTCCCGAACCGTCTGGGCAAGAACACCAACGTGTTCCTGGGCTCGGCCGAACTCGCCGCGATCTGTTCCAAGCTCGGCCGCATCCCGACCCTGGCCGAATACCAGGCCGACATCGGCGTCATCACCAAGGATGCCGACAAGGTCTACCGCTACATGAACTTCGACCAGATCGAGGAATACGCGCAAACCGCCAAGGGCGTGGCGGTCTGATCGTCACTGACCTGAGAAAGCAAAACGGCCCGCGCGATGCGGGCCGTTTTGTTTGGTGATGCCGAGATCGAACGCGGGGTCGTCAAGCAGCGTTTCAAGCCGCCTTGGGAATCGCCTGCGCGACTGGCGCCACGCCCTTCTTGATCCAGCCCATGGGCGCGCCCATCGGCAGCACCACGCGGCCGAAGAAGTTGTTCAGGAACACTGCACCCGCGGCATAGAAGCCGAGCAGCGAAATGCCCAGTTCCGAGTAGGCCGCAAGGCCCCCGAACAGATGCGGTTCGACGCCCATGATCGACAAGCCGAGCGAAGGCAACAGCACGTCGATGAGCACCAGAATGGCGGCGAACACCTTGTTGGCTTCGAAGGCCGCGACGGTGATGAACAAGGAGAAGATGGTGTAGCCGAAGCAGGCAAAGGCCAGTTGATGCGGATCGGCCTTGTCGCCGACCGGGCCGAACCAGCCCAGGCTCGCGGCCCAATGCGTGGCCACCGCGACCCAGAACAGGCCGTAAGCGCCGAGCACGATCGCGCCGAAATAATTGTTCTTCTTGAAGTCCACGCTCGAGGCCCAGAGTTGCGCGGCCGAACCGAGGAACAAGGCCCAGGGAATGATGTAGGTGACGCCGCTGGTCCAGCCGAGCTTGGCCGAGGCCGCGACGAAGGTGACCATCGCGAGCCCGAACACGCCGAGCGCGGTCGGATCGGCCATGACGATCTTGGTTTCAGTGGGGGCTTGTTGCATTGTCTTCCTCCGGGTGGTGGTGAAACCGCGCGCCGGTGCTCTTGTTGTTGTTACCGGCATCTGATGGCGCGGGATTCTCCCGGCAATGCTGCGTTGCGCCACTGACCCAGATCAATCGATTTCGTCTGGTGTGTAGCGCGGAAAACTGCACCGGCGACGGCGCGAAATTCCGCGCCGCATGAAGCCCTTCAGGGCGGCGGTGGCGCGATCTGTTCGGCGTAGTCGTACAAGGCGCCGAGGATGTCCTGGCCGCGCTCGTCAACGGTCTCGCTCAAGGCGTCGATCTGCTCGAAAAACTCGGCCAAGGTTTGCGCCCCGCCCTCGCCTTCATGCAGGCGCGCCGCGCAATGCGCCTGCCAGCGCGCGCGCTCGTCGGCATCGAGCGTCAGGGGGAAGCCACGGGCGCGATACCGGAAGAACAATTCTTCGAGGCGGCCGTCTTCGAAGGCCGGCCGTTCTGTCGCCAGACGCTCGCCGCCGAGTGCGCGCAAACGGCCGAGCAGCCGGCGGTCGGCCTGGCCGAGAAAACCGCCGTACAAGTCTTCGTCCACATCCGCGGCCGGGCCGGCTTCGCGCGCAAACACCTCGGCCCACAAGGCCGGCGGCGTGGCACCGTGTTGCGCCAGCCATTGCGCGCGGGTCTGGGCCTGCACCAGATCGACGCCCCAGCGCGCCGCCATGTCCGGCGTCAGCGTCTTGAGGTTGCCGATCACGATCGGGCTTTTGTTGATGTGAAGGGTCTTGATCGGCAGACGGTCCGTGCCTTCGGGCAGGTCTTCGGCGCGCACGAACAAACGCTCGCGGATCGCCGTGGCGCTGAGCCCAGCCAAGACCGCCGGGTCATGGGCGAGATCCCAGACGATGATCTCGTTGCGGTTGGTCGGATGCTGGGCCAAGGGCCAGACCACGGCGATGCAGCCACGGTCGGCGCCGTAACGGCCCGAGATGTGCAGGAAAGGCTTGCCGATGCCGATCTCGGCGATCACCGCGTCTTTTTTGCGCAGCTTGAGGCAGAAGTCGAACAAGCGCGGCTGACGCGCACGGATGAGGCGCGCCAGCGCGATCGTCGCGCGCACATCCGACAAGGCATCGTGCGCCGCCTCGTGCGCCAGGCCGTTGGCCGCGCTCAGATGCTCGAGCTTGAACGACACCCGCCCTTCGTCATTGGTGGGCCATTCGATGCCGTCGGGCCGCAGCGCATAGGTGCAACGCACGACATCCAGCAAATCCCAGCGCCCGCATTCGTTTTGCCATTCGCGCGCATACGGGTCGATGAGGTTGCGCCAGAACAAAAAGCGCGTGACTTCGTCATCGAAGCGGATGCTGTTGTAGCCCACGCCGATGGTGCCCGGCGCAGCCAATTCACGTTCGATCGCGGCGGCAAAATCGGGTTCGGGCAGACCGCGCTCGAGACAGGTCTGGGGCAGGATGCCGGTCAGCAGGCAGGCTTGCGGGTTGGGCAGGTAATCGGGCGCGGGCTGGCAATACTGCATCACCGGAGCGCCGATCTCATTGAGTTCCGCGTCGGTGCGGATGCCGGCGAATTGCGCCGGGCGGTCGCGCCGGGGCGAAATGCCGAAGGTTTCGTAGTCGTGCCAGAAGAAGGTGGTCGCATTCATGCGCGGCAAGATACCGCATGCGGCCACAAACGCGACTGCGTTAGCATGCGCTTCATGTCCGCCGCGCTGATTCCTCCCTCGGCCGGACTCGCCGACCTGATCAAGGCCTACGTGGTCCGCTCGACCTTCGACCAGCCCATGCCTGCATGCGGCTGGCGGCTGAGCCGTTATCCGGCGATGACCTTTTGCGGCCTCACCTTCTTGCTGCGCGGCGAGGCCCGTTGGCTGCCGTTGGAGGTCGATCTGCGCCAAGACGCGCTCACGCCCGCGCATCCGCGATTGCGCACGACGCCGCCCACCTTCGTGAACGGACCGCTGACCCGCCCCTTGAGCGGCATCGAACTCACACCGGTCGAGACCGTAACCCTCGCCTTCTACGCGCCGGCCTTTCATGCCTTCAGCGGCACCCGGCCCGACGCCTTGCGCGATTGCCCGGCTGAAGACCCGGCGCTGCTCGGCGACTGGGTGGGGTCATTGCGCCAGGCCTTGCTCGACGAACCCGACACCGCGCGCCGTGTGGAATGCATCGAAGCGTTTCTGACGCCGCGCTGGGCCGCGACCCGCGACCGGCTCGATCGGCGCTGGCTCGACGCGGGGCAACTGCTCTCGCGTGTGGGCGTGCGCGCGGCAGCGCTCTGGCTGCGTTGGAGCGCCCGCTCGCTCGAACGGCAGATCGAACGCAGCTACGGCATTGCGCCGCGCGACGTGCGCAAACTGCACCGGGCGCAGGACGCCTTTCTGGCCGCCCGCGATGCCAACCGGGCCGACCTCGCCACACTCGCAGCCGAGCATGGCTACACCGATCAATCGCATCTGAGCCGCGACATCAGCGCGATGTCGGGCGAGCCGCCCAAGCGCCTGCTCGACAAGGTCAAGAGCGACGACGACAGCTTCTGGGTCTATCGGCTTTAGGCGACAAGACCGACGCGTCGCAAAAATACAAGCCAGCGCACGGCAAGCCGCCGATAGTGCGCGCATGACTGCAAACCCCTCCGGCGACGGTTTCGTCGTCACCACGCTGGCGTCCGCGGTCGGCGCCGTGCGCTCGAGTTCGATGTGGTATCTGTCATTCGGCCTGGCCTGTTGCGCAGTCGAAATGATGCATGCCGCCGCCGCCCGCTACGACATGGACCGCTTCGGCGTCATGCCGCGCGCGAGCCCGCGCCAGGCCGATCTGATGATCGTCGCCGGCACCCTCACCAACAAGATGGCGCCCGCCCTGCGCAAGGTCTATGACCAGATGGCCGAGCCGCGCTACGTCATCTCGATGGGCTCGTGCGCCAACGGCGGCGGGTACTACCACTACAGCTATTCGGTGGTGCGCGGCTGCGACCGCATCGTGCCGGTGGACATCTACATTCCCGGCTGTCCGCCGACCGCGGAAGCGCTGATCTACGGCCTGATCCAATTGCAGCGCAAGATCACGCGCGAAACCGAAATCCTGCGTTGAAACGGTGCCGGCGTCGCGCCGGCACTACAAACCCATCCCCCCTTGGTGCTAGCAATGCAATGCACCGTGATCTAGTGCACGGGTCTCAGGCTGGTCAGCATCGACAATCGCGGCGCCGCATGTTTGGCACAACGACGATCGCAAGGACAAGAAGATGCTGAAGAAAACCCTGATCTGCGCCGCTCTGGCGCTGGGCGCGGCCACCTCCGCGCACGCGGCGGACGGCAGCAGCCCGATCCGCTTTCTGATCGGCGGGGGCGTCACGTTCGGCGGCGACAAGCTCGCCACCGTCACCTACACCGACGGCCGGACGGCCGACATCCGCGCCGGTGGCCTGGCGCAGATTTATGCAGGCCTCGATTACCGCATGGGCAACGATGTCTCGATGCAAGTCACGGCCGGCTACCACGTCGACGACACCAATGCCGACAACGGCAGCCTCAAGTTCAGCCGTTACCCGGTGGAACTGCTCGCGTACTACCACGCCACCGACCAGATCCGCATCGGCGGCGGCGTGCGCTTCGTGAACAGCCCCAAGATCAGCAGCAGCGGCGTGATCAGCGGCAACAACGTCGAATTCAAGAACACGACCGGCATCGTGATCGAAGGCGAGTATTTCTTCTCGCCCAACTTCTCGATGAAGCTGCGCGGCGTCAAGGAAGACTACACGGTCAAGGACACCGATTACTCCGTGAGCGGCAATCACTTCGGCGCTTTGTTCAATTACTACTTCTGAGCACCGTTGTTTCCAAGTGCCCGCGTGTCAGTCATGTGACAAACGCTGACCGCGGCGCGCAACCCCACACCGGGCCAGAACAAGCAGGACGGCCGTGGTGAATTGGTGGCATTCTTTTGAATTGCCTGCCGATTTCCGCGGAGAACATCACCATGGCCCGTCCCGAAGCAGTCGTTTCCTCCGATCACCCGTTTGCCGACACGCTGAAAACCGTCGATCCCGACGGCGGCAAACCCGCCCATTTCTATTCGTTGCCGGCACTCGGCAAACGGCTCGGCGTCGATGTCGCGCGCCTGCCGGTCTCGATCCGAATCGTGCTCGAATCGGTGCTGCGCAATTGCGACGGCAAGAAGGTCACGCCCGAGCATGTGCAACAGCTCGCGCACTGGAAGCCCAAGGCCGAGCGCGTCGATGAAATCCCGTTCGTCGTCGCGCGCGTCGTGCTGCAAGACTTCACCGGCGTGCCGTTGCTGGCCGACCTCGCCGCGATGCGCACCGTGGCCGACAAGCTCGGCAAGAATGCCAAGACCATCGAGCCCTTGGTGCCCGTCGATCTGGTCGTCGACCATTCGGTCATGATCGACCATTACGGCAGCAAGGACGCGCTCGACCTCAACATGAAGCTCGAATTCCAGCGCAATCGCGAGCGCTATGAATTCATGAAATGGGGCATGCAGGCCTTCGATACTTTCGGCGTCGTGCCGCCGGGCTTCGGCATCGTGCACCAGGTCAACCTCGAATACCTCGCGCGCGGCGTGCACAAGAAAGACGGCGTGGTCTACCCCGACACGCTTGTGGGCACCGATTCGCACACCACGATGATCAACGGCATCGGCGTGGTCGGCTGGGGCGTGGGCGGCATCGAAGCCGAGGCCGGCATGCTCGGCCAGCCGGTGTATTTCCTGACGCCCGATGTGGTCGGCTTCGAGCTGACCGGCCGCCTGCGCGAAGGCGTGACCGCGACCGATCTGGTGCTGACCGTGACCGAAATCCTGCGCAAGGAAAAAGTGGTCGGCAAATTCGTCGAGTTCTTCGGCGAAGGCACGAAATCGCTCGCGGTGCCCGACCGCGCGACCATCGCCAACATGGCGCCCGAATACGGCGCGACCATGGGCTTCTTCCCGGTCGATGGCAAGACCATCGATTACTTCAAGGGCACCGGCCGGACCAAGAAGGAAATCGCGCTGTTCGAGGCCTATTTCAAGGCGCAGAAATTGTTCGGCGTGCCCAAGGCGGGCGAGATCGATTACACCAAGGTCGTGAAGCTCGACCTCGGCACGGTCGCGCCTTCGCTCGCGGGCCCCAAGCGTCCACAGGACCGCATCGAAATCACGCATTTGTCGAAGCAGTTTGCGACGCTGTTCAGCAAACCCGTGGCCGAGAACGGCTTCAACCAGCCGGCCGACAAACTCGACCGCGCCTATGTCACCGCGAGCGACATCGCCTTGCGCAATGGCGATGTGCTGATCGCGGCAATCACCTCGTGCACCAACACCAGTAATCCGGGCGTGCTGCTCGCGGCGGGGTTGGTGGCCAAGAAGGCAGTCGAATACGGCCTCAAGGTCAAGCCGCACATCAAGACTTCGCTCGCGCCCGGATCGCGCATCGTCACCGAATACCTCGAGAAGGCGGGTCTGTT
>CAXBRX010000102.1:0-9823 GCA_963977835.1 uncultured Derxia sp. | reverse complement strand
TGCAGCCGGTGACGGCGGCGGAATGGGCGCATATCTCCGGGCTTGCGGGCCTTCCGGCTTGAACGACGCCTGGGCCTTCATCGGCGCCCACACCAGCGTGCTGGCGCCGCCGCTGGTGCCCGAAGTCTTGCTGCACCTTGCCCATGAGGCGATCCCGATCTGGGAGAAGACCGAGGAGGAACTGGGCGCAATCGGCCTGCCGCCGCCCTTCTGGGCCTTTGCCTGGGCCGGCGGCCAGGCGCTTGCCCGCCATGTCCTCGACCACCCCGAACTTGTGCGGGGAAAGAGCGTCATCGACCTCGCCGCCGGCTCGGGCCTCGTCGCCATCGCCGCCATGAAGGCGGGTGCCGCCTCGGTTCTCGCCGCCGACATTGACGCCTTCGCCCTCGCCGCCCTCTCCGCCAACGCCGCCCTCAACGGTGTCGCCGTCGCCCCCACCGCCGAGGACCTGTTGCAGGCCCCGCCGCCTCCGATGACTCAAGGCGGTTTCGGCCTGAGCTTGCCGCAAGCCCCTGAAATTGATTTTAGCCAATTCGGGCCTATCGAAGCCAAGGCACTGTCACGTATCCAAAAGCTTTCGGGTGCGAACTTGCACCGCAACTGGGTCACCATCCCGCACATTACCCAGCACGACGAGGCGGACATTACCGAGCTCGAGGAATTCCGCAAGATCCAGGTCGAGGAGGCGAAGAAGCAGGGCATCCGCTTCACCATCCTGTGCTTCCTGCTCAAGGCAGTGGTGGTGGCGCTGCGGCAGCAGCCCGAGTTCAACGCCTCGCTCGGCCACAAATTCAAGGACCCGATGCATTACGTCGTCTCGGCGGCACGCCAGGGCTACGACGGCCGCGTCATCATGAATGCCGATCCTTTGCTCAAGGCGGTGCAGCGCCTGGGCGAATCGCTCTATGAGCATCAAACGCCCGATGGTTATGCGCTCGACATGGCGGCCTGGGCGAGCCCCGGCCAGATGACGGCGCGCTTCGACATCGCGCAGGCCATGGGCGGGCCGATGCCCGCCTTGCTGCAGGCCGACGATGCGAGTGCCGCCGCGCCGCGCAAGGAAAGCATGCCGAGCCTGAACACCGCGTTCTTCCAGACTGCGATCGCGCCTCGGTTGAGTGCCAACACGCGCGCGGCGCTCGCCGGCGCACACACGCCCAAAGAATGGAACGGCATCTGGCTGGCCGCTCCCGAATTCATGATGCGCTGAACCGCCAAGGAGCTTGCGATGGATCGTCGAACCGTATTGAAGGCTGGTCTGGCGCTGCCCACGGCCGTGGTGGCCGGGCGCGTGATGGCGGCAGCGCCCAGCAGTGGCGCACGCCTGCTCGTGGTGTTTCTGCGCGGCGGTTACGACGCCGCCTCGCTGCTCGTGCCGATCGCGAGCGACTTCTATTTGCAGGCAAGGCCCAACATCGCGATCGCGCGGCCGAACGGTGCCGCGGCCGATGCCGCGCTTGCGCTCGATGCCGATTGGGGACTGCATCCGGCGTTGCGCAACACCATCGCGCCCATGTGGCAAAACAAGCAGGCGGCCTTCATCGCTTTCGCCGGCACCGACGACACCTCGCGCAGTCATTTCGAGACCCAGGACAGCATCGAGCTCGGGCAATCCTTGGGCGGCTCGCGCGATCTGCGCTCGGGCTTTCTCAACCGCTTGGCCGGTGTGCTCGGCCACGGTTCGCCGATCGCTTTCACCGATCAATTGCCCTTGATCTTTCGCGGCAGTGTCCAGATCCAGAACCTTGCCTTGCGCGGCAAACAGCGCGGCGGCGTCGATCCGCAGCGCTCGCGCAAGCTCGAAGCCATGTATGCCGACACGCCCTTGTCGACCCAGGTCAATTCGGGCCTCGAACTGCGCCAGGCAGTCGCGCAAGACATGACCCAGATGCAAGCCGACGAAATGACGGCCGCCAGCCGCGCTGCCATCAGCACGCGCGGTTTTGCGACCGAAGCGCGCCGCATCGCACACTTGATGCGCGAGCGCTTCGACCTCGGCTTCGTCGATGTCGGCGGCTGGGATACGCATGTCGGGCAAGGTGCCGCCACCGGTGCGCTGGCAGGCAAGCTCGACGATCTCGGCCGCGGTTTGAGCGCCTTCGCCGACGAGATGGGCGAGCAATGGCGCAATACCGTGGTGGTGGTCATCAGCGAATTCGGCCGCACCTTCCGCGAAAACGGCAACCGCGGCACCGACCACGGCCATGGTTCGGTCTATTGGGTGCTCGGTGGCAGTGTGCGCGGCGGACGCATCGCGGGCGAGCAAGTGCGCGTCGAAGAAGCCACGCTGTTTCAGAACCGCGATTACCCGGTGCTCAATGAATACCGCGCGGTCTTCGGCGGTTTGTTCGCGCGTCTGTACGGCCTCAACGAAGCCCAGCTTGCGCGCGTCTTCGCCGACGTGCGCGCCAAGGACATCGGCTTGGTCTAGCGCCCGTGCAGCACGGTCTGCATGCGCGCCACGGCTTCTTCCAGACGCGTGTAGGCCGTGGCATAACTCGCGCGCACATACCGGCGCGGCTCATGGGTGCCGAAGTCTTCGCCCGGCACCAGCACCACATTGGCCTCGTGCAGCATGCGCGCGCAAAACGCGCTGCTGTCGTCGGCATGGGCGCTGATATCGGCATACACATAAAAGGCGCCGTCGGGGCGCACCGGCACCTTGAGGCCCAATGCTTCGAAGGCCGGCACGATGAAATCGCGCCGCCGTTTGAATTCCGCGCGGCGCTCGGTGTAGATGGCCAGCGCTTCGTCGGTGAAGCAGGCCAGGCCCGCATGCTGGGCCAGCGCCGAGGCGCAGATGAACAAATTCTGGTTGAGCTTCTCGATCTCGGGCACCAGCGCATCGGGCACCACCAGCCAGCCCAGGCGCCAGCCGGTCATGTTGAAAAACTTCGAGAAGCTGTTGATGGTGACCACATCGTCGCCGAATTCGAGCGCCGAACGCGGAAAGCCGGTCGCGGGGTTCACGTCTTCGTAGGCGAGGCCTTGGTAGATCTCGTCGACGATGGTCACGCCATTGCGCGCGCGCACTTCCTGCACGATGGCGCCGAGTTCGTCATGGGCGATCGAAGTGCCGGTCGGGTTCGACGGCGAAGCGATCAGCACACCGCGCGTACGCTCAGTCCAATGCGTGCGCACCATCTGCGCGCTGAGCTGAAAGCGGTCTTGCGGGCCGCTCGGAATCATCTTCGCAACGCCATCGAATGCCGCGACGAAATGACGGTTGCACGGATAACTCGGGTCCGGCATCAGGATCTCGTCGCCCGCGCCGACCAGGGCCGCGCACGCGAGCAGCAAAGCGCCCGACGCGCCCGCGGTCACGATCACGCGCTTCGGGTCGAGGTCGATGCCGTAAGCGGTCTTGTAAAAGCCCGCGATCTTTTCGCGCAAGGCCGTGAGCCCCAAGGCCGGCGTATAGCCCGTCTCGCCGCGCTGCATGGCTGCGATGGCCGCGCGTTGCACGACTTCGGGCGCGGTGAAATCGGGTTCGCCGATCGCGAGGTAGATCATGTCGCGCCCTTGCGCGCGCAATGCGTCGGCCTGTTTGACCAGCTCCATCACGTAAAACGGGCGGATGTTGGCGAGGCGTTCGGCGGCGGTGGGCAATGGCATGGCGTGCGATCGATGCTTGGAGGCTAGGGCGCGATTGTAGTGCTGCGTGCGTTTGGCACGTCGTCGCTGTTCTTTCTGCTCGTGGGTGGCTCGGGCCTGGGCGGCGGGCGGGCTCATGCGCTGGCGTCGGCCTGCGGCCGACCGGTCGGGTGGGGCCCACGCGCCGAGGGCACGCCAACCCAAGGCGTGCCCCCGGCGCGTACCCACCTCTTCCTCGCCAGCGAAATCGCCCGCCCGCCGCCCAGGCCCGAGCCACAAGTAGCGCAGCACGATGGGCGAGAGGACTATGCGTCCCGCGCGCACAAGCGCTTTCGAGCCGCACGCCGATGGGTCACGAGACGCAAGGACTGCAGGGCTTCAGTGGCGCGCGTGTACGTTGCGGAAAGCCTGGATCAAAGGGCTTCGAGAAGCACGCTGATGGTGGTTGCGGGGCGGGTGTGGGTGGCCGGCCGATTTCGCTCGCGAAGGAGAGGTGGGTACGAGGCGTGGGCGCGCCTTGGGTTGGCGTGCCCACGCCTCGTGGGCCCCACCCGACTGTTCGGCCGCAGGCCGACGCGAGCGTATGAGGCCAGCCGCCCACACCCGCCCCGCAACCAAGCCCCAACCAGCCCGCACCCCGGTCCGCACTCAGCGCAAGAAAGCACGCCTGGTAACGCTGCCAAATTCAGCCGCGCGCGGTTCGTGGACTAGAATCCCCCTCAATCCGGAGGACCTCATCCATGAGTGAAGACATCGCGAAGGAAGTCGATGCGCGCGGCCTGAATTGCCCGCTGCCCATCCTTCGTGCGAAAAAGGCGCTGGCCGAGCTGCAATCGGGCCAGATTCTCAAGGTCGTCGCGACCGACCCCGGGTCGATGCGCGACTTCCAGGCTTTCGCGCGGCAAAGCGGCAATCTCCTGATTCGTCAGAACGAAACCGACCAGCGCGAATTCGTGCACCTGCTGCGGCGCAAGTAGCGCCGTCGCGCCATGTCCATGTTCGGCGAGCGCAGATTCGAGCGTTTCGCCGACGCGCTGAAGCAGCGCGCAAGGCTGCCTTTGCGCGTGCGCCTATGGAACGGGCGCGCATTCGATCTCGGCGATTTTTCGGGCGAGCCGCGCGCGACCATCGTGGTGCCGCAAGCACGCGGCTTGCGCTATCTGTTGCGGCCGACGCTCGCGAACATGGGCGCGGCCTATGTCGAGGGGTATTTCGACATCGAAGGCAGCTTGGCCGATCTGATCGACGCCGCCTGGTCCTTGAGCGCCACGGCGCTGCAACCGGTCGGCCGGCTCGGGCGCGTCGCACGGGCCTGGATGCACAACCGCGCGCAAGACAAGCGCGACATCGCCTACCACTACGATGTCGGCAACGATTTCTATCGTTTGTGGCTCGACGAGCAGATGGTCTATTCGTGCGCGTATTTTCCGCGCGGCGATGAAAGCCTCGACGCGGCACAGATCGCCAAGCTCGATCACATCCTGACCAAGCTGCGCATGGCGCCGGGCGAGCGCTTTCTCGACATCGGTTGCGGCTGGGGCGCGCTCGCCATCCGGGCCGCGCAGCATTACGGCGCGATCGCGCATGGCATCACCTTGTCGCAGGAACAATGCGCGTATGCGCGCGAACGCGTGCAGGCGCTCGGCCTTGCCGATCGCGTCACGATCGAATTGCGCGATTACCGCGACATGCCCGATTCGGCCATCGGGCAATACGACAAGATCGCGAGCATCGGCATGTTCGAGCATGTGGGCTTGCGCAATCTTGCGAAATTCTTCGGCATCGTGCGCGACTTGCTGCGTGACGGCGGCGTCGCGCTATTGCACGGCATTACGAGCACCGATTGGCAGGATGGCGAAACACCTTTCGGCGGCGGGGAATTCATCCACCGCTATGTCTTTCCGCACGGCGAGCTGCTGCACATCGGCACCGTGCTGCGCGAAATGCAATGCGGCGGGCTCGAAGCGCACGATGTCGAAAACCTGCGCCGGCATTACGCGCGCACCTTGTCGATCTGGTCCGAGCGTCTGGAGCGCAATGCCGAGACGGCGCGCGCGCTGGTGGGCGAGCGGCGGTTCCGCATCTGGCGCGTGTATCTCGCCGGGTGTGCGCGTGCCTTCGAGGTCGATTGGATCGCAATCCATCAAATCCTCGCCTGCAAGGCCGGCGGCGGCGCGCTCAATGCCTTGCCCATGAGCCGTGCGTGGCAATACGAAGGCACGGCGGCTTGATTGTCGGCGGCCTCGCAAACCCCTGCGCCACATGCGGAATACCACCAATGCGCTGAGCCGTGCGCGGCACCTGCACGCACAATGGCGGGCATGAGCGATTTTGTTTTCGAGCAGCCATGCAACTGATCCAGATCGAGGACATTCGTCCGACTTCCAAGCCACCGCGCTTCGCTTTGTTCGAACTCGGTTTCCGCCCGTTTTATCTGGGCGCGGCGGCATTCGCGGCGCTCGCAGTGCCGATCTGGCTCTGGATCTGGGCCAGCGGCGCTGAGCCGATGTCGATTCCGGGCCTGCTCTGGCATGCGCATGAACTCGTGTTCGGTTTCGCGGCCGCGGTGGTCGCGGGCTTTTTGTTCACCGCCGTGCGCAACTGGACCGGGCTGCCGATGCCGCACGGCCTGTCGCTCGGACTGTTCTTCGCGCTCTGGTTGGCGGGCCGCATCGGGATGGCGGCTTTCTATCACCCGGTCACGGCCCTCATCGATTGCCTGTTCCTGTTCGCGCTCGCGACGGCGCTGGCGCGCAAATTCCTGCGCGCGCGCAACAGCCGCAATTGGCCGCTGGTGGGCGTGGTCAGCGCGCTGGGGCTGTCGAATGTCGCCTTTCATGGCGCCATGCTCGGCTGGTGGGGCTTCAGTGCCCTGGCCGCGGTCGAAGGCGGGTTGATGTTCATCGTCTTGCTCGAATGCATCATCGGCGGGCGCGTGATTCCGGGCTTTACCGCGAATGCTTTGCCGGGCGTGCGGCAATTCCGCCGGGTCTGGCTCGATCGCATGGCCATCGGCTGCACCGCGGCGGCCTTCGCACTCGAATTGACGGCCTCGTTTTCCAGGTTGTCGTCGCCTGCGCTCACGGCTCTGGCTGGCGCAGTTGCGCTCGCGGCCGCCGGTCTGCAAGCCGCGCGCCTGATCGGCTGGAACCCCTGGGCCACGCGCGCCAAGCCCATCCTCTGGATCTTGCATGCGTCGTATGCCTGGATACCGCTCGGCCTCGCCTTGCTGGCGCTCGCGGCCTTCGGCGCGGTGCCGCGCGTGGCCGCCGTGCATGCGCTCGCGGTCGGGTCCATGGCCGGGCTCATCATCGGCATGATGACGCGCACCGCGCTCGGCCATACCGGCCGGCCTTTGCACGCAGGGGCCGGTGAAGTCACGGCCTATGTGCTGATCCAGCTCGGCGCGGTGATCCGTGTCGGCGCTTCCCTGGTGCCGCCATGGCATGCGGCCGGCGTTTGGCTCGCGGGCATCGCCTGGACCTTGGCTTTCATCGCTTACGTCGCAACGTATTTGCCCGTCCTGGTGGGGCCGCGCGTGGACGGGCTGCGCGGCTGAGTTGCGCGCACTCCTGCCACGACGCTGTCAGTAGCCCCCGCGCAGCATGGCGACCTCTCAACCCATTGGAGGACGCCATGACCCAAACCGCTGCCGCTGCACAACGCCAAGCCATCACCTGGTTCGAAATTCCGGTCGCCGAAATCGATCGCGCGCAACGCTTTTATGAAACCGTGCTGGGCGCGCCCATGCATCGCGAGCAGATGGGTGAGCACACCCTGGCGGTGTTCGCCTATGCCGAGCCCGCCACGGGCGGCTGCCTGATGAGCGGTTCGGGCATGGTGCCGGCCGCTTCGGGCACCACGGTTTATCTCGATGCTTCGCCTTCACTCGACGCCGCCTTGACGCGTGCGACTGCCGCGGGCGGGCGCGTGGTGCTGCCGCGCACCGAATTGCCCGAAGGCATGGGTTGTTTCGCCCACATCGTCGACACCGAAGGCAATCGCGTCGGATTGCATGCAATGCGATGATGCGCGGATGCGCCGCGCCGATCGCCTTTTTCGCATTCTCCAACTCGTCCGTGGACGACGCCTGAGCACCGCCGCCTGGCTCGCGGAAAAGCTCGAGGTGTCGGAACGCACGGTCTATCGCGATGTGGCCGCCTTGCAGGCGCAAGGCGTGCCGCTCGACGGCGAAGCGGGCGTCGGGTATCGGTTGCGCGCAGACTTCGAACTGCCGCCTTTGATGTTCAGCCATGACGAGGCGCGCGCCCTGGTGGCCGCGGTGCGCATCGCGCAATCGCGGCTCGATCCGCGCCTGGCCGAAGCGGCCGAGACCGCGATGGGCAAGATTTTGTCGGTGCTGCCGAGCAGCGCGCGTGCCGCCGCCGAAAGCGTCGCGGTGTTCGCGCCCGCGGTCGGCTCCGATCCACGTTCGCTCGAGCGCCTCGAAACCATCCGCGAAGCGATCGAATCGCGGCGCAAGCTGCGGCTCGATTATGTCGATGTGAAAGAAGTCGCGAGCACGCGCGTGATCCGCCCGCTGGGCTGCTTCTATTGGGGCGCGGTCTGGACCTTGGCCGGATGGTGCGAGAAGCGAGAGGACTTTCGTACCTTCCGCATCGATCGCATCCGTCGCCTGGAAATGCGCGATGAGGTATTTCGCGACGAACCCGGGCGCGGTCTGGCCGACTTGATGCGGCAGATCGAGCGCACTGCGGGCGCGTGAAGCGCTACACGTTTTGGAATTGACCCCTCGTCGTGGGGGTTCATTCCTGGCGGTTTTGCGTTAATGATTCGGTAAGCTTTTCGTATTGCAAGGTTTGGTCCGTACCTCATGCGACTGCATGAGGACGGATTGCGGTTTTCCTGCTTGCGCCCCCTCCTGATGTTCTGGCCTTCGATGGATGGGCGCTTTCCGGCGCGCAATGCGCGCGCAAGGTGCAGATATGCAGACATTGCGACGATTCGGGCAATGGTCGACAAGCACGCGAGTGGCTGTGATGGCGGTCAGCATGGCGATCGCCGTGGCGGTCTTGTCCATCACGGTCTTTGCACTGATCCATTCCTTGGCCTCCGACTGGGCGGAATACAGCGAGGCCGATCGCGTCGATCTGAGCTATCTGCGTGATCTGCGCGTTGCCACGGGCTACGGCGGTTTCATCCACAACTTCAAAAACTATGTGCTGCGGCGCGAGCCGAGCTATTACATCGAAGCGGGCCGCCGGCTCGACGAAATTGAAGACAGCCTCAGCAAATTGCGCGGCCGTGTGCAGGACGTCAACGGCTTGCGCGCGCTCGATGCCATGGGACGCGTATTCGCCGAATACCGCGATCGCTGGCGCTACGCCGGCACCGACGAGGCCAAGGCCCTGAGCGCGGAGGAGCTCGACCATCGGGTCCGGGTCAACGATGGCCCCGCCATCGAGGCGTTCGTGGTGTTGTCCACCCAGATGCAGATGCAGCGCAGCGCCGGCGTGACGCGGTTCGAGCGGAATTTGCGCAGCATCGGACTGGTGTCGATGCTAGGCCTGGCTTTCATCCCGGTCTTTTTGTTGTTTGGCTATTGGTTGTTCAAGATGAACCGCACGCTCGATCAACAGGCGGTGCGGCTCAAGGAAGAACGGTTGCGTGCCGAATCGGCCAGTCTGGCCAAGAGCCAGTTCGTGGCGAACATGAGCCACGAGATTCGCACACCGATGAATGCCATCATCAACCTGTCCAAGCTTGCGGGGCAAACCCAATCGGGCGACAAGTTGCGGGTCTATATCGAGCGTATCCACAGCTCGGCGCACAGCCTGCTCACCATCCTCAACGACATCATCGATTTTGCGAAGATCGAGGCGGGACGCATGTCGATCGAGGCCGTCAATTTCGATATGGAGGCGGTCACCGATTCGGTGTTGCAGACCATCGGCCTGAGCGCTTATCACAAGAATCTCGAACTTGTGCTCAAGCTCGACCCGCGCATGCCGCGTTATTTCATTGGCGATCCGGTGCGTCTGGGCCAGGTGCTGCTCAACCTTGCGTCCAATGCGGTCAAATTCACCGAGCGCGGTGAGGTGCGCATCGAAATCTCGGTGCTCGAATCATCGCCGAGTGCGGTGCACCTGCGCTTCGCCGTCGTCGATACCGGCATCGGCATGACCGACGACCAGGCGCGGCGCGTGTTCGCGCCTTTCGTGCAGGCGGAGGAATCGACCACGCGTCGTTATGGCGGTTCAGGCTTGGG
>CAXBRX010000101.1:0-9875 GCA_963977835.1 uncultured Derxia sp. | reverse complement strand
CTGCACGCGCGCGGCGCCTAGCCGAATGCCCGCTCGAGGATGGCCTTGAGCGGCGCGCGGCTGGGCAAGCTGCCATAGGCACGCAGGCCGGCCGCCTCCACGCGCGCCATGAAATAAGCCTCCGCGATCTCGGGTGGCGCGCACAAGCGCATCAGCGCGGCAGCGATCAGATTGGCGGCGCGCTCGACCAGTGCGCGCGCCTCGATCTGGGCATCGACCGACGCCGAGGCCAGGCCGCGTTCGACGCTGCTCCAGCGTTCGGCGAGGCGTGCATCGCTGGCCTGCCCGATCAGCGCACGCAACACCGCCAGCCCCTGCGGGTCGCGGTGCAAGGAACGCAGCACGTCGAGGCAGATCACGTTCGCGCTGCCTTCCCAGATGCCGTTGAGCGGCGCCTCGCGGTACAAGGCCGCAAGCGGCCAGTCTTCGACATAGCCATTGCCGCCCAGGCATTCCATGCATTCGGCCACATACGCCGGCAACCGCTTGCACCACCAGTATTTGGCGATCGGAGTCAGCACGCGTGCGAGCGCCTGGGCTTCGCGCACATTCGCCGTCTCGCCGGGCGCCTGACGGCCGGTGGCCAGGCTTGCATAGACGCCGCCGCGCCCGAAGGCTTCGGCCAATGCCAATGCGGTCAGATTGGCGGCCTCCCAATCGAGGGCAAGATCGGCCAGCACATTGCGCATCAATCCATGGTCGGCCAGCACGGCGCCGAACGCCTGCCGATGCGTGACGTGATACCAGGCATGGTCGAGCGCGGCGCGCATCATGCCCGGCACCGCGCAGACGATGTCGAAGCGGGTCAGGTGCGCCATGCCGAGCAGCGTCGCGATGCCATGCCCGGGCATGCCGATGCGACGCGCGGCCGCACCTTCGAATTCCAGCTCCGACGAGGCGTTCGAACGGTTGCCGCATTTGTCCTTGAGGCGCAGAAACCGCAGTGCATTGCGCGTACCGTCGTCGAGCACGCGCGGCACAAAAAAACAGGACACGCCGTCTTCCTCGCGCGCGAGCGAAAAGAAGCCATCGCTCATCGGCGCCGAACAAAACCATTTGTGGCCGATCAGGCGCATCGGCCAAGGACCGCCCGCCGCATCGGCCACGGCGCGCGTGGAAATCGCGCGCAAATCGGACCCGCCCTGCTTTTCGGTCAAGGCCATGCCGATGGTCAGCGCGGTCTTGTGCTGCGCAAACGCGAGTTCGGGCTGATAGCCGCGCGCGCAAAGCCGCGGCAGCCAGGCGTTGCGCAAGCCCGGTTCGAGCGCCATCATCGCGACCGCAGCCGAACTCATCGTGATCGGGCAGGCCGTGCCCTGCTCCAGACCGTTCCACAAACCGAACAGCACGGCGCGTTCGACCGGAGCGCTCGCGCGCGGCTCGGTCCAGCACCAATCCTTGAGCCCGGCGGTGCAGGCTTCGTGCATCAAGGCGTGATACGCGGGATGAAAGCTGACTTCGTCGAGTCGCTGCCCCAGCCGATCATGGGTCTGCAGCACGGGCGCCGATCGATTGGCCGCATCGGCCAGTGCGCGTGCCGCGGTCGACCCGACATAGGCGCCCAGACGGTCGGCCGCGCGCAGAAAGACCGGATCGGCCGCGCCGAACATGCGCGCATGCGCCTGCAGCAAAGCGCCTTCGCGCCACGGGTTGCGATCGCCGCGCGGCGCCGGTTGATTGGTGACTTCGTGCGTGGCCCACATCGTCGCCTCCCCAAAACCGGGTCGGCTTCAAGCATTGCACAGCTACAAGTGCTTGACGAGAGGCGGCGCCGCGCCGCACCGCCCGCTCAAAGCTCGGGCGCTTCGTGCTTCGGGTGCCCGGTCTGCGGTTCGTCGTGCTTGAGCTGCCAGAACACCCAGGCCGACGCGCAGGTCAGGATGCCGATGCCGACGAAGGT
This sequence comes from uncultured Derxia sp., assembly GCA_963977835.1. Taxonomy (GTDB): domain Bacteria; phylum Pseudomonadota; class Gammaproteobacteria; order Burkholderiales; family Burkholderiaceae_E; genus CAXBRX01. Next base: position 7,975 of record CAXBRX010000101.1, on the reverse strand, counting down.
GGAATGAAACGCCGCGAGCGGGCGTTTGAGATCGGTGCCGTACAGGTTTTCGAACCCGGCCAGGAAGGCGCCTGCGGTCGCCACGCCCATGCCCATCGCCAGCATCATGACCATCGACAACAGGCTGTTGCCGCTGCTGGAGTTCTCGATGTTCAGGTCTTTGAGCGTGACGGTGTTCATCGCCGTGAACTGCATCGAATTCACGAGGCCGAAAAACGAGACCTGCACCAGCAGCCAGGCCAGCGGCGGCTGTTCGGGCAACAGCGCGAAGCTCGCGATGATCGCGCCGGTGAGCAGCGTGTTGACCACCAGCACCTTGCGATAGCCGTTGCGCTGGATGAGCCCGGTGCCCAGGCGCTTGGCGAGGATGCCGGCCGCGGCCGAAGGAATCATCATCAGGCCCGCCTTGAACGGCGAAAAGCCATAGCAGACCTGCAGCAGCAAAGGCAGCAGGAACGGCATGCTCGCGCTGCCGATGCGCGCGAACAGATTGCCGATCAGGCCGACGCTGAACGAGTTGATGCGAAACAGCGCGAGCGGGAACAAAGGATCGGGTCGCCGCGCCGCGTGCAGCCAATAGGCGGCCAGCGTCGCGAGGCCGAACATCAGCAGCACCAGCACCGTGGCCTGGCGCAGGCCCAGGTCGGACAGCCCGTCGAGCGCGAGCGACAGCGTGACCATGCTGATCGCGAGCAACCCATAGCCGCCGACGTCGAAAGGCCGGCGCTGTTCGGGCCGGCTGCTGCGCAAATAAGTGAGCGTGGCGATGCAGCCGAGCACGCCGACCGGCAGGTTGATGAGGAAGATCCAATGCCAGGACGCGATCTCGACCAGCCAGCCGCCTAGCGTCGGGCCGATCAACGGACCGATCAGGCCGGGGATGGTGACGAGGCTCATCGCGGGCAGGAATTCGTCGCGCGGAAAGGCGCGCAACACGATCAGCCGTCCGACCGGCAGCAGCATCGCTCCGCCCATGCCTTGCAGCACCCGCGCCGCCACCAGCAACGGCAGATTGGGCGCCGCGGCGCAACACGCCGAGCCGAGGGTGAAGGTCGCGATGGCGCCGATGAAGATCGGCCGGGTGCCGTAGCGATCGGCGAGCCAGCCCGAAGCCGGGATCAGGGTCGCCATGGTCAGTGAATACGCGATGACCACCGACTGCATGCGCAGCGGGCTTTCAAACAGGCTCGCCGCCATCGCCGGCAAGGCGGTGTTGACGATGGTGGTGTCCAGGGTCTGCATGAAGAACCCGATCGCCACCACCCACAACAACAGGCGCCGATGGCGCGCAATCTGCGGCGATTGCGCGTCGTCGTCGGGCCCGTGCGGCGCGTTCAAGCTCAGTTCACCCAGACCCGCGCGTTGCGGAACATGCGCATCCAAGGGCTGTCGTCACGCGCGGCCTGGCGCTTGAAGCGCTCGGCCGCGTAGCTTTGGTTGACCACGCGGAACACGCGTTCGGCGTGCGGCATCAGCACGGTGAAGCGGCCGTCGGGCGTGGTCACCGAAGTGATGCCGCGCGGGCTGCCGTTGGGGTTGTACGGATAGCCTTCGGTCGGCGCGCCGGCGTTGTCGACGAAGCGCATCGCGACGATGGCCTGATCGATCGCGCCATGCTGCGAAAAGTCGGCATAGCCTTCGCCGTGTGCGACCGCGATCGGCGCGCGGCTGCCCGCCATGCCCGCGAAGAAGATCGAGGGCGAGGCCTGCACTTCGACCATCGCATAACGCGCCTCGAACTGCTCCGACTTGTTGCGCGTGAAGCGCGGCCAATGCTCGGCGCCAGGAATCATCGGTGCAAGGTTGCTCATCATCTGGCAGCCATTGCAAATGCCGAGCGCGAAGGTGTCGTGGCGCTGGAAGAAGCCTGCGAATTGTTCGGCCAATTGCGGCCGGTACAAAATCGTCTTGGCCCAGCCCTCGCCCGCGCCGAGCACATCGCCATAGCTGAATCCGCCGACCGCGATGAAGCCGAGGAAATCCGCGAGCTTGGCCCGGCCCGAGATCAGATCGCTCATGTGCACATCGAAGGTGTCGAAGCCGGCCTTGTGCATGACCCACGCGGTTTCGAGGTGCGAATTGCAGCCTTGCTCGCGCAGGATGGCCACGCGCGGCCGTGCACCGCGCGCCACATACGGCGCCGCCACGTCTTCGCTCGGGTCGTAGCTCAATTGCTCATGCAGGCCCGGATCGTCGGCGCCGATGGTGTCGTGCTCGGCATCGGCGCAGGCCGGGTTGTCGCGCAGACGCGCGATCTGCCAACTGGTTTCGTTCCAGGCGCGCTGGAATTCCTCGCGCGTGCCCGACAGCACCGCCTTGGTGTCGCGATAGAACTCGATCACGCCGCGCGCATTGGGCTTGCCGATGATGTGGCTGTGCGCGCTCAAGCCGTACTGGCGCAGCACATCCATGACCGCGGTGCGGTCGTCGCGGCGGATCTGCAGCACCGCGCCGAGTTCTTCGCTGAACAAAGCCTTGAGCGCGAGTTCATTGCGGCGCACGGCCACTTGCTGCGCCCAGTTCTTCGCATCGCCCCATTCGGAAACGTTGTCGCCTTCCATGCACAGAAGGTCGAGATTGATCGACAGGCCGGTGCGCGCCGCGAAGGCCATTTCACACAGCGTGGCGAACAGACCGCCGTCGGAACGATCGTGATAAGCGAGCAGCTTGTCGTCGGCATTGAGTGCCTGGATCGCTGTGAAAAAACTCTTGAGCTGCGCCGGATCATCGAGGTCGGGCGTTTGCTCGCCGTAAGCGTTGCGCACATAGGCGAGCACCGAACCGGCCATGCGGTTCTTGCCCGCGCCGAGGTCGATGAGGATGAGTTCGGTCTCGCCCGCATCGGTGCGCAATTGCGGCGTGAGCGTGGTGCGCACATCGGGCACCGGCGCAAACGCCGAGACGATCAAGGACACCGGCGCGCTGACCTGTTTCTCGACCCCGTCTTCATTCCATTTGGTGCGCATCGACAAGGAATCCTTGCCGACCGGAATGCTGATGCCGAGCGCCGGGCACAACTCCATGCCGACCGCCTTGACGGTATCGAACAGCGCCGCGTCTTCGCCGGCCTGGCCGCAAGCCGCCATCCAATTGGCCGACAGCTTGATGTCCTCGATCGAGGCCACCGGCGCCGCGGCCAGATTGGTGATCGCTTCGCCGATCGCCATGCGGCCCGAGGCCGGCGCGTTCTGTGCGGCCAGCGGCGTGCGTTCGCCCATCGCCATGGCTTCGCCCGCGTAACCGAGGTAGTCGAGCAGCGTGACTGCGCAATCGGCCACCGGCACCTGCCAAGGGCCGACCATCTGGTCACGCGAGGTCAGGCCACCCACGGTACGGTCGCCGATGGTGATGAGAAAGCGTTTGTCGCCCACCGTCGGCACGCGCAACACATCGAGCGCGGCTTCCTTGAGGTCGATGTCGCTCAGGTCGAAAGGCGTGACGGGCGGCGCCACATGCTGCACATCGCGATGCATCTTGGGCGGCTTGCCGAGCAGGACGTTCATGTCCATGTCGACCGGCGCGCCAAGGTCTTCGTGCAAGGCATCGAGCACGCGCAGACGTTCATCGGCCGTCGCGGTGCCGACCACCGCGAACGGGCAGCGCTCGCGCTCGCACAAGGCTGCGAACACCGGCAGCGCTTCAGGCTTGATCGCGAGCACATAGCGCTCTTGCGATTCGTTGCTCCAGATTTCCTTGGGGCTCAGGCCCGATTCTTCGAGCGGCACGCGGCGCAGATCGAAGGTCGCGCCCACGCCCGCGTCATGCGCGAGTTCGGGGAAAGCGTTCGACAGACCGCCCGCGCCCACGTCATGGATGGATTCGATCGGATTGCCCTCGCCCATCGCCCAGCAACGGTCGATGACTTCCTGGGCACGGCGTTGGATTTCGGGGTTGCCGCGCTGGACCGAATCGAAATCGAGGTCGGCGGTGTTGGTGCCGGTCGCCATCGAACTGGCCGCGCCACCGCCCATGCCGATGCGCATGCCCGGCCCGCCAAGCTGGATGAACAGACTGCCTTCGGCGAGTTGATGCTTTTTGGTCAGACGCGCGTCGATGTTGCCCACGCCGCCCGCGATCATGATGGGCTTGTGATAGCCGCGCACCTGATCGCCCACGCGTTGTTCGTAAGTGCGGAAATACCCGAGCAGATTGGGCCGGCCGAATTCATTGTTGAACGCGGCGCCGCCGATCGGCCCGTCGATCATGATCTGCAAGGGGCTTGCGATGCGATCGGGCAGACCGATGGCTTCGCGCTCCCAGGCATGGGTGCTGCCCGGAATGCGCAGGTTCGAGACCGTGAAGCCGGAAAGGCCCGCCTTGGGCTTGGAACCACGGCCGGTCGCGCCTTCGTCGCGGATTTCGCCGCCCGCGCCGGTCGAGGCGCCGGGGAAAGGCGCGATCGCGGTCGGATGGTTGTGGGTCTCGACCTTCATCAAGGTATGCCAGGTGCCCGCATGCAAGGCGTACTGGTTGGCTGCGTCGAGGCCGCGCGGCAGGAATTTTTTGCCGGCAAAACCTTCCATGATCGCGGCGTTGTCGGAATACGCGACCACCGTGCCCTTGGGCTGCAGCTTGTGGGTGTTGCGGATCATCCCGAACAAGGAGATGTCCTGCTTCACGCCGTCGATGGTCCAATCGGCGTTGAAAATCTTGTGCCGGCAATGCTCGCTGTTGGCTTGCGCGAACATGAACAATTCGACATCACTCGGATTGCGCCCGGCCTTGGTGAACGCCTCGACCAGGTAATCGATTTCGTCGTCCGACAAGGCCAGGCCCCAATCGGCATTGGCTTTTGCCAGCGCCGCACGCCCGCCGCCTTGCACATCGACATGCGCGAGCGCTTGCGGCGGCAGCTCGGCGAACATGCGCGAAAAATCGAAATCGGGGGCGACCACCGATTCGGTCATGCGGTCGTGCAACAAATGCTCGATGGCCGCGATGCGCTCGTCCGACAAGGGCTTGCCCTTGCCGAACAGGCCGCCTTTGGTTTTGAGGGTGTAAGCCGTGCCGCGCTCGATGCGATGGACGGCCGCAAGGCCGCAATTGCGCGCGATGTCGGTCGCTTTCGACGCCCAGGGCGAAATCGTGCCCAGGCGCGGAATCACCACCGCGGTCGGCGCGCCCGGCCAATCATTGCCCGGCACAGCAGCCGGCACGCCGTAGCGCAGCAGCTTTTCGAGCCTCAGCTTGTCCTCGGCGCCCAAAGCGGCGGCGTGCACGAGGTGCAGATGATGGGCGACCACGTCCTCGATGGCCGGATCGACGGCCTGCAGCCGTTCGAGCAGGCCTTTGCGCCGAAAGGCACTGAGCGCCGAAGGGCCGGCCAGGACGGTGACCGAAAGAGGAAGGGAAGTCGCGGCAGAGGCTGCGTTTTCGCGCGTCATGGAAAGGGCGCCAAGCGTGAAGAAAGCGAGATTCTACCGAGGCGGGCCGGCGAACTTGGTATGCTGCCGCCCGCCTTGTCGCCGCGCCTGCCGAATTCCGGGCCGTCGCCGCGCCCGCAAGGCCGCATTTTCGCCCTCCATGTGAGCCTGATGCCGTTTGCATTCTCTGCTTCCGGTGCCGCCGCACCGCCTCGAAACTGGGTCGCCCTGGCGCTCCTGATCGCCTTGTCCTGCCTGTGGATCGCCACCCTGGGCGGCAATGTGCTGCTCAGCCCCGATGAAGGCCGGTACGCGACGATTTCGCTCGACATGCTGCGCAGCGGCGACTGGATCACCCCGCGCCTGAACGGGGTGCTGTATTTCGAAAAGCCGCCTTTGCAGTACTGGGCCGGTGCTCTGAGTCTGGCCGTGTTCGGCGTCAACGAATTCGCGGCGCGCCTGTGGTCGGGGCTGGCGGGCCTGGCCAGCGTCTTCCTGGTGGGCTACACCGCGCGTGCGCTCTGGGGGCCGCGCGCCGGGCAATACGGGCTCATCGTCGCAGGCGCCACGACCTGGATCGTCGCCAACAGCCATTTCCTGGCGCTCGATGCCGGGCTGAATGGCGCCCTGACCCTCACCTTGTGCGCCGTGTTGCTCGCCGAACGGCCGGGCCTGGCCCCGCGCAGCCAGCGCCGCTGGATGCTGGCCGCCTGGCTCGGCATGGCCTTGGCCGTCCTGAGCAAAGGCCTGATCGGCCTGTTGATTCCGGGCACGGTGCTGGTGCTGATCAGCCTGTGGCGCCTGGATTTTTCGCTTTGGGCACGCTTGCAATGGCTGCGCGGCCTGGCCTTGTTTCTGGTCGTCGCGGCGCCGTGGTTCGTCATCGTCTCGATGCGCAACCCGGATTTCGCGTGGTTCTTCTTCATCCACGAGCATTTCCAGCGCTACCTGACCACCGAGCATCACCGCACCGGCGCCTGGTGGTATTTCGTGCCCTATCTGCTGGTCGGCCTCATGCCCTGGACCAGCGCCCTGCCCTGGCTGTTGCGGGCGCGCCGCGCCGATTTCGCGGGCAGCCTGCTCGTGATCTGGACGGTGTTCGTCTTCGCCTTCTTCAGCGCGTCGGGGTCCAAGCTGCCGTCCTACATCCTGCCGATCTTTCCCGCGCTCGCACTCTTGATCGCACGCGCCCTGGCCCGGATGGCCGATGATGCCGCCGCGGTCGCGAAACTGCGCTGGCATCTGGTCTTGCCCGCCGTCGCCTGGGGCGCGGTGCTGGTCGTCAGCACGCAGGCTGGCCGCTTCACGTCGGAAGAATTGCCGGTCCAGGCCATCCAGACGCTCGCGCGCACCCTCGGCATCGGCGCCGCCGCCTTCCTGCTCGCCGCCGGCGGTGCCTGGTGGCTGCTCAAACATGGGCGCCTGGGCACGGCCTTGGCGCTCGTCGGCATCGTGCAATTGGGCGCGACGCTCGCCATCATCCTGGCCCACGACGATTTCCGCGCGCTCAAAAGCTCGGCCGCCATCGCGCAGCGCGTCAAACCCTTGCTCGCGCCCGACACCGTCGTGTATTCGGTCGGCACCTACGACCAGACCCTGCCGTTCTACCTCGACCGCCATGTGGTCCTGGTCGATTACCGCGATGAGTTCGAATTCGGGCAAGATCGCGAGCCCGCGCGCTGGATTCCGAGCATCGACGCCTTCCTCGCGCTCTGGCACCAGCAGCCGCATGCGGCCGTCTACCTGACCACGACGAGTTATGCGCAATTGCGCGAACGCGGCCTCGACGGCGAAGTCGTCTACGCCGATGTGCGCCGCGTGATGGTCCTCAAGACCCAACCCGTGAACGAAAAGAAGACCACGCCATGAGAACCACCGATGTGCTGATCGTCATGACCGGCGTGCTGCTCAACGCCATTGCGCAATTGCTGCTCAAGGCCGGCGCGAGCGCGGTCGGCCCGATCGGCGGCCTGGGCGCCTTGCGCGATTCGGCCTTCACCTTGATGTTCCACCCGGCCATCATCGGCGGCCTGTTCTGCTACGCGATCAGCGTCGTGGTCTGGATCGTCGCCTTGTCGCGCGTGGACGTGAGCGTGGCCTATCCGATGCTCTCGGTCGGTTATGTGGTCAATGCGCTGCTCGCCATGTGGCTGTTCGGCGAAGTCGTCTCGCTGCAGCGCTGGCTCGGCATCGGGATCATCCTCGTCGGCGTCACGCTCGTCGCTCGGACCGGGAGCGCTTCATGAGCACCTTGCCCTTCCTGCCGTTCACGCGGCCCGACATCGACGAAGCCACCATCGCCGCGGTGGCCGACACCCTGCGCTCGGGCTGGATCACCACCGGGCCGCGCTGCAAAGAACTCGAACAAGCGCTGTCGGCGCGCTTTGGCGGACGGCCGGTGCGGCTGGCCAATTCGGGCACCGTCACGCTCGAATTCGCGCTGCGCATCGCGGGCATCGGCCCCGGCGACGAAGTCATCACCACGCCCATGACCTGGGTTGCGACCGCGAATGTGATTCAAGAAGTGGGCGCCACGCCGGTGCTCGTCGATGCCGACCTCGCCACGCGCAACATCGATCTGAACCGCGTCGAAGCCGCGATCACGCCGCGCA
>CAXBRX010000100.1:0-9956 GCA_963977835.1 uncultured Derxia sp. | reverse complement strand
AAAGCGCTCACGCTCAGCCGCGAATCGGCGATGACGCCTTCGGCCATGACAGATCAACTGAGTCATGCCGCAAGCGACGCTTTCACCACCTTCATGCCCTTGCTGATCCTGTGCGCCGTCGGTGCCGTGGTCGGCATGCTCGCCCTGGGCGGCTGGAACTTCACAACCAAGGCGTTTCAACTCAAGTTCGAGCGCATGGATCCGCTCAATGGCGTGAAACGCATGTTCACGCTGCACACGCTGGGTGAAATCGGGAAAGCGGTGCTTGCCGCCAGCCTGGTCGGCGGCCTGGTGGTGGGCTATCTGTATCAGCACGTGCCGGAATTGATGAACACCGCAGGTACCGAGGTGCAGGTCGGCATCCGGCTCGCCGGCAGCGAGATTGCAGGTCTGCTCGGCTGGTTGTTGTTGCCCTTGATCATCATCGGCGCGGTCGATGCATTGCTCGCCTGGTGGCGCAACTACCGCGATCTCAAGATGACCATCGACGAGATGAAGCGCGAGTCCAAGGAAACCGAGGGCAATCCTGAAATCAAGGGCCGCATCCGCCAGCAACAGCGCGAGCTTGCGCGGCGTCGCATGATGTCGGCAGTGCCCAAGGCCGATGTGATCGTGACCAACCCCACGCATTACGCCGTCGCCTTGAGCTATCAACAAAACGGCGCTCGCGCACCGGTGGTCGTGGCCAAGGGTGTCGATCTGACGGCGGCGCGCATACGCGGCATCGCCGCCGAGCACAAAGTCATGATCGTCGAGGCGCCGCCGCTCGCGCGCGCCTTGTACAAGCATGTCGAGCTCGAGCAGGAAATTCCGGCCAGCCTGTTCTCGGCCGTGGCCCAGGTGCTGGCCTATGTGTATCAGATCCGCGCCGGTGTCGTGAACGCCGAACTCGCGCAGATCGATGTGCCGCCGGGCATGGACCCCGGGGTGCAGAACTAGGCTGGTCCAGCCCGCGCGCGCTGCCATGCGCAGCGTTCGCATCGCGTGCGTGTGAAGTCGCGCACACATCGCAAGCCATGCATGTCGCAGCGCGGCGCGCCACGCAGAAATGTCTGCTTTGCTGGCGCTAATCCGGCGATTCACAACCCTCAAGTTTTCGAGAATGGCGACAAGCGATCTCGAGAACCACGCGCATGGCCTCCAACCTGTTCACCAAGCTGCAAGCCCAGGGCATCGACATGAAGGCCTTGGCAGTGCCGATCTTCATCGTCCTGATCCTGGCGATGTTGGTCCTGCCGCTGCCGCCCTTCCTGCTCGACCTGTTCTTCACGTTCAACATCGCGCTGGCCATCGTGGTGCTGTTGGTGTCGTCGTACACCAAGCGCCCGCTCGACTTCGCGATCTTCCCGACCATCCTGCTGATCACCACGTTGTTGCGCTTGTCGCTCAACGTCGCGTCCACGCGCGTGATCCTGATGGAAGGCCATACCGGCCCCGATGCGGCGGGCAAGGTCATCGATGCATTCGCGCATTTCCTGGTCGGCGGCAATTTCGCGGTCGGCCTGGTGGTGTTCATCATCCTGGTGGTCATCAACTTCGTGGTGGTGACCAAGGGTGCGGGCCGGATCGCCGAAGTGTCGGCGCGCTTCACCCTCGATGCGATGCCCGGCAAGCAGATGGCGATCGACGCCGACCTCAATGCCGGCCTGATCGGCGAGGCCGAAGCGCGCAAGCGCCGCGCCGAGTTGTCGCAGGAAGCGGATTTCTTCGGGTCGATGGACGGTGCGTCCAAGTTCGTGCGCGGCGATGCGGTCGCCGGCATCATGATCCTGTTCATCAACATCCTGGGCGGCACCGCGATCGGTCTGTTCCAGCATGACATGAGCTTCGGCGGCGCCGGCGAAACCTATGTGCTGCTCGCCGTCGGCGACGGTCTGGTCGCCCAGATTCCGTCGCTGGTGATCTCGATCGCCGCCGGCCTGGTGGTCTCGCGTGTCGGTACCGGCGACGACATCGGCCAGCAGATGATGAGCCAGTTGTTCAACATGCCGCGCGCCCTGGGCATCACGGCCGCGATCATGGGCCTGCTGGGCTTCATCCCGGGCATGCCGCACATTCCCTTCCTGCTGCTCGCCGGTGGCATGGGCTACCTCGCCTGGTGGCTGGCCGAGCGTGAAAAGGCCAAGGAAATCGAAGCCGCGCGCGCCGAAGCCGCGGTGCCGCAACCGGTCAACAACGAAGCGACCTGGGACGACCTGCTGCCGATCGACTCGCTGGGCATGGAAGTCGGCTATCGCCTGATTCCGCTCGTCGATGTGAGCCAGGACGGCGAATTGCTCAAGCGCATCAAGGGCATCCGCAAGAAGTTTGCGCAGGAGATCGGCTTCCTGCCGCCGGCCGTGCACATTCGCGACAACCTCGATCTGCGCCCGAACCAATACCGCATCACGCTCAAGGGCGCGACCATCGCCGAAGGCGAAACCGTGCTCGGCATGTTCCTCGCCATCGATCCGGGCGGCACCAGCGCACGCGTGCCGGGCACCGAGACCCGCGATCCGGCTTTCGGCATGCCGGCGGTCTGGATCGACAACTCGCAACGCAACTTCGCGCAGGTGTCGGGCTATACGGTGGTCGATGCCGCGACTGTGGCCGCGACCCATCTGAACCACATGCTGCAGATGAATGCTGCTGCGCTGCTCGGTCGCGGCGAAGTGCAAGCGCTGCTCGACCATGTGTCCAAGCTCGCGCCCAAGCTCGTCGAAGACGTGGTGCCCAAGCTGATTCCGCTGCCGATCTTCCAGAAGGTGCTGCAAAACCTGCTGTCGGAAGGCGTGCACATCCGCGATCTGCGCTCGATCATCGAGACCCTGGCCGAGTACGGCACCCGCTCGCAGGATGCCAACGAGCTGACCGCCATGGTGCGCGTCGCCCTGGGCCCGGCCATCATGCAACAGATCTACGGTTACGCGCACGAGTTGCCCGTCATCGTGCTCGAGCCCGAACTCGAACGCGTCATCTCGCATGCCCTCGGCAAGAGCGCGAACGAGCCGCTGGGCATCGAACCCACGCTGGCCGATGCGCTGGTGCGCAACGCGGCCAACGCCGCCCAACGCCAGGAGGCGGTCGGTCTGCCGGCCGCCTTGTTGGTCCCCGACGCGATCCGCTTGCCGATGTCGCGTCTGTTCCGCCGTCTGGCGCCGCGCCTGCGCGTGATCGCCCATGGCGAAGTGCCCGAAACCAATTCCATCCGGGTCAGTTCAGTACTGGGAGCTAGCTCATGAGCCTCAAGAAATTCTATGGCGCGAATTCGCGCGAAGCGATGACCGAAGCCCGCCGTGCGCTGGGCGAAGATGCCGTCGTCATCTCCACGCGCAAGACCGACCGCGGCGTGGAGGTCGTGGCCGCGTCGCAAAGTGCGCTGGCTTCCCTGACCGATCGCGATCCTGTCGTCGAAACGCCGGCCACGAGCACCGCTCCGACGCCGAAGGCGCGCCGTCCGTTCAATGAGCGCGTCGATGTCCAGCGTACGCGTGGGCTCGGCCTCGATGCCGCCACCCGCGACGAACCCGAGGCCGACGCGGTCGTGCCCTTCCTGCAATTCGTGCAAGAGCCGCAGCGCGCGGGCGCCCCCAAGGTGTTCCGCAATCCGCGTGCGGCTGCGCGCAAATCGGCCGACGCGGCGCCGAGCGCCGTCGCCCCCGCACCGAGGATCGAAACGCCGGCTCCGGTCATGCCTGCGCCGACCTTCGCGCAAGCCACGACGCCGGTGGCCGATCCGCCGGTGATGCTGGGCGACACGCCGAACATCGCGGTCGATCAGGTCATGAACAGCATGCGCAGCGAGATGCACAAGGAGTTCTCGCAGATCCGCGAATGGATGATGGGTCAGTTCGACACCATCTCGTTCCAGGAAGCTGCGCGGCGCCGTCCGCAAGCCGCGGCGGTGCAAAAGGATCTGTTGCAAGCGGGCTTCTCGCCGCGCCTGGCGCGCGATGTGTCCAAGAAGCTGCCCGAGGGCCTGGACGAACATCAGGCGCGTGCCTGGGCCGCGGCAGTGCTCGAAAAGAATCTGGTGTGCGCGCGTTCGGAATCGGATCTGGTCGATGGCGGCGGCATCTTCGCGCTGGTCGGCCCGACCGGCGTGGGCAAGACCACCACGGTCGCCAAGCTGGCCTCGCGCTGCGCGGTGAAGTACGGCCGTGAATCGGTCGGCCTCATCACCATCGACAGCTACCGGATCGGCGCGCAAGACCAATTGCGCATCTACGGCAAGATCCTCGGCATCAGCGTGCATACCGCGCAAGACCGCGAAACCTTGTTGGCCGTGCTGCGCAGCCTGGCCGGCAAGCGCCTCATCCTCATCGACACCGTGGGCCTGGGCCAACGCGACGAGCGCGTGCAGGAATTGTTGTCCACGGTCGGCAATCATCCGATCAAGCGCGTGCTGGTGATGAACGCCGCCGCGCAAAGCGAAACGCTCGAAGACGTGGTCGTCGGTTATCGCGGCGCGCAAAACAATGTGTTTGCCGGCGCGGTGTTGAGCAAGACCGACGAGGCCGTGCGTCTGGGCGGCGCGCTCGATGTGCTGATCCGCAACCGCCTGCCTTTGTTGTACGAAACCAATGGCCAGCGCGTGCCCGAAGACATCACGATCGCGAGCGCCAAGTCGCTGATCCTGCGCGCGGTCACGCATCTGCCCGCGCGGGCTTATCAGGTGCCCGATGACGAAGTCGGCATGACCTTCTTCTCGGGCGCAACGGCGGGAGGCGCGGGAGCCGCGCATGCTTGAGGCGCACATGGACCAAGCAGCGAGCCTGCGCCGCTTGTTCGGCGCATCGAGTCTGCGGGTGCTGCCCATCGTCGGATCGGCGCAACTGTCCGAATGGTATGCACGCACCCTGGCCGCCGACCGGCGCGTGGTGGTGCTCGACCATAGCGGCGCCGAGATCGCCCAGGCGTTCGGGCGCCCGACGCGCTTCGATCTGGCCGCCATGCTCTGGGGCGATCGGCGGTTCGAGGATGTGGCCACGCGCGTCAATGAAAGGCTGGACATCGTGCCCGCGCGCGCCGGGCTCGATCAGTACTTGCAGTACGCGCACGAGCATGGAATCGGAAGTGACTCCCTTTTCGGCGGGTTTTTGCAGCTAAGCCGACCCGCGGAATGGCTTGTAATGCACACATGGTCATTGCCCTTGGCGGCGCAATTGATGGGCGACGCGGGGGAGATCGTGATGATGGTCGAGGACGATGTGGAAGCGGTCAAAAACGCCTATGTGCGCATCAAGGAAGCGGCCGAGATCGAACCGGCGCTGCGCGTGCGCATCGTGGTGAAGGCGCTGGGCGAAACGCGTGCGCGTGCGGTGCACGAACGCATCGCTGCGACCACCGAGCGTTTCCTCGGCGTGAGCCCGCAGTTTGGGTTTGCGCTGCCGCGCGCCATGCGATCGAACACCCAGCTTGGCGCGCGCCTGAAGGCTGCGCTCGGGCATTGGCAATTGGCTGAATTTGCAACCACGCCGCAAGCGGAATCGGCGGCGGCGTAAGAGAACAAGAGAAGTTGCTCGGAGCCCGTATGTACGCAACGACAGGAAGACTCGACAAGACCGCGGCGATCAAGCAGTACGCGCCGCTGGTCCGGCGCATGGCGCATCACATGCTGTCCAAGCTGCCGGCCAATGTCGAGATCGACGACATCGTCCAGGCCGGTTTGATCGGCCTGATGGATGCCGTCAGCCGCTACGAAGAGAACCAGGGCGCCCAGTTCGAAACCTATGCGACCCAGCGCATCAAGGGCGCCATGCTCGACGAATTGCGCGCTGCCGATTGGCTGCCGCGTTCGGTGCGCAAGAACCAACGCAGCATCGAGTCGGCCATCAGCAAGCTGCAGCAAAAACTCAAGCGGCCGCCGACCGATACCGAGATCGCCAAGGAGATGGGGCTCAAGATCGACGAATACCACGAGATGCTGGCCGATGCGCGTGGTCTGCAACTCGTGCATTTCGAGGACTTCAGCGAGAACGAGGAAGACGGCGATTATCTCGACCGCCATTGCGGCGATTCGAGTGCCGAGCCTTTCGAGATGATGCGCGACGCGCGCTTCAAGCGTGCGCTGGTGGGCGCCATCGAAGATCTGCCCGAGCGCGAAAAGCACCTGATGGGCATGTATTACGAGCAGGACATGAATTTCCGCGAGATCGCCGAAGTGCTCGGCGTGACCGAATCGCGGGTGTGCCAATTGCATACCCAGGCCGTGTCGCGGTTGCGGACCAAGCTCAAGCATTGGTAGTGGGTCGCCTGGGCGCATCGTCCATTAGACAACGTCGGCGCGCATGCACCGTCAACCATTTCTTCGATCGAGAGCGACCCCTGCCATGACCGCAGGCGCGGCACCTGAAAAGCAGTCGATCCGACTGATCGCGACACTCAAGTTCCGGGTGGTGGTCATTGCCTTGGTGATGACGACGGCCTTGACGGCCTTGACGACGTTGTTCGCGATGCAGGCCGCCAGCCGCGGCATGGAACCCGCCTTGCTCAATGCGCAGGCCGAAGTCGCCGAGCGCGTGGCCGCCCATGTGGGAATGCACCTGCAAATGCGGCAGCGGGCGCTCGCGGATTTTGCCGCGACGCTCGATGCAGCGCATTTGCGCAATCCCGCTCACATGCGCGAACACATGCAATCGATGCCTGGACTGACGCTGGGTTTCGATCTGATCGGCGTGAGCGATGTGCGCGGCGAGGTGCTGGCCACCTTGCCACCTCAGGTCACCAGCGCCGATGTTCCCCGGCCCGCGACGCACAGCTATTTCCGGCGCGTGGTGGAAGAGGGGACGGCGCAGACGTCCGAGGCGATCGGTCTGCACATCAACGACGACCCGGCCGTGGCGATCGCCGCGCCCATCCGCGACGGCGCCGGCCAGATCATCGGCGTCGCCTGGGGCGGCGTGCGCGTCTGGTCCGATGAACTGCTCGGCGGCTTGAGCGGCACCGGGCATCACGAACTCATTGCCATCGACCAGAACGGCGCGATCTTCATGCATCCCGATCGCGTGCGCATCGATGACAACGTGGCCGCTGACCCCGAGCTGGGTGACATCTATCGGCGCTGGATCCGCGATGGCGCGATCGCCGCGGGCGCCGGGGCATCGCGCTTCGATCAACGCGATGTCATCGCCTACGCCGGCGTACCGGAGGCAAACTGGCTGGTGGTCGTGCGCACGCCGACCGGACTCGCGTTTGCGGCCCTCGATGCCGCGCGCAAGGCCGCGTGGGAGATCGGCATCATCGCCGCCGTGGGGTCGGCGCTGATCGCCGGTCTGGTCATGTACTGGTTGACGCGTCCGGTCGAGTTGTTGCGCAAGCGTGCGCACCGGCTCTTGACCGACCATGACGACATCGAATCGGATTGGCCGACGCCGAGCGGCGAGGTCGGCGATCTGGCCCGGGTGTTCCAGCACATCCTGCGCGAGCGCAGCGCGGTCGAAGCCTCGACGGTTCAACTGCTCGCACGTTTGCAGGCGGTGCTCGACAACGCCTCGGTCGGCATCGCTTTCACGCGTGGCGACCGGTTCGAGCTGACCAGCCGCACCTTCTGCTCCATCCTCGGGTACGAGCAATACGAGATGATCGGTGGGCCCACGCGCATGCTGCATCGGACCGATCAGGAGTATTCGGAGTTTGACGAGCGTGCCGGCCGCGGGCTGGCGGAAACCGGGGCGTTCTCCTCCGAGGTCTTGTTGTTGCGCAAGAACCGGGAGCCGTTCTGGGCCCAACTGCTCGGGCGCCAGCTCGAGCCCGGCAATTCGAGCGCCGGGGTGATCTGGATCCTGGAAGACGTGACCGAAGCGCACGCGATGCGCGAGCAACTGACCTGGACCGCCACCCACGATGCTTTGACGGGCTTGGTGAACCGGCGCGAATTCGACCGGCGCCTGAAGGCCTTGTTCGCTCAGGTCGAAGATCAGCGTTTTTCCGCGTTGTTCCTCGATCTCGATCGCTTCAAGGCCGTCAACGACACTGCCGGGCATGCGGCGGGCGATCGTCTGCTGATCGATCTGAGCCACATCATCGATCAAGCGGTGCGCAACGCGGACACCGCGGCGCGCTTGGGCGGCGACGAGTTCGCCGTGCTGTTGCCGGGTTGCGCTGAGCGCGAAGCGCAGCGCATCGCAGAAGAAATCCGCCGTTTGGTCGAGGAATATCGACTGACCTGGGACGGCAGCGACTATTGCGTCGGTGCGAGCGTCGGGGTGGTGGAAGTGGCGGGCGGATTCGCCAACGTCGAAGAAGTCCTGCATGCGGCCGATGCCGCGTGCTACGAGGCCAAGCGCGGCGGGCGCAATCAGGTCTGCGTGTATCGGGCCACGTCGCGCGATGCTGGCGCGGTGCGCCAGGCCTGAACCTCAGCACGAATCAAAGCCGTATTGGCATTCGCCGCGATGGCGCGCGCACCGAAAGACCGGTCGCGAAGCGCCGTGCAGCGGGGTTGATGCTCGGGGATGGGGATCAGGCCGAGCCGAGGGTGCGGCCGGCGCGCAAGCTGCTCGAGGGCTGGAACGGCGAAGCTCCGGGCAGGCCGGCAACGCCGGACTCGTCGTGGAGCGTGCGGATCGCCTCGATCATCGTGCGGGTGAAATTGAGTTTGTGCTGCATGACGCGGCGGCTGAGTTCATTCTCGGCGCGCGCGTTCTTGAGGGCTGCGAATGCGGCGCTCGCATGGGCGCGCAAGGCACGGTCGTCGGCGGCATCGGCCAGGCGCAAGGGCGCCTCGGCGAACGCGGTGCCAACCAGGGCGTCGCGCAATTGCGCATAGGCGCCGTTGACGGTTTCGAGGGCTGCGAGTTTGTCGGAGATCAGTGCCGGCAGGGCATCGGCATGCGCCGTTTGCTCGGCACGGGCCAATTGGGTGACGCGTCCTGCAGCCGTTTCCAGGCTCGTCAAAGCAGAGTCGATCGAGGGAACGGGCAGGGCGCGGGTCATGGCATTCCTAGTTTTGCGGCCGCCGCGCGAGGACGTCCTGCGCGCTGGCGATGAGTTTGTCGGCCACGGCGTCGGCATTGACCTGGAACTTGCCGTCGCGGATGGCCTGCTTGATTTCGTCGACCTTGCCGGCGTCGAAGGCCGGCTGCGCAAGCTCGCTCTGCAAGGTCGCCAAGGTTCCGCCCAAGGGCGAAAGCGTGGCCGACGTGCCTGCAGAGGCACTTTGCGGCACCGTGGTCTTGGACGGCGAGGCCGTCGTCGACTTTCCCGTCAACGGGTCTTTGGTGAAGATTTCGGTCGAATTGGTGATCTTCATGGCAGCTCCCTCGCCCGTGTCAGTTCGGGCGGCAGTGCCGTTTGCCGCAAGTTGGCAGCCGACACAATGCCTATTACGGCATCGATGCCCGGAACTTTAGCCGGATCGGGAAGACGCAGACAGGACATCGATCACTCCGGGTCGCTAAATCGCCACTTCGACCTGTTTTCCGGGCCGGGCCACGCCTTGCACGGTTTTGCCCGATTCGAGCTTGACCCGCAAGGGCTGGCCCTCGTTGGCCTGGGACAGAGCCACCCCGGTGGTGACGATGGAAAACCCGCTGCCACGCACGATCACCTTGACCGGGTCGCCGTTGGCGACCACCGGATTGGGGCGAAACGCGGTGCTGACGATGGGCTGCCCGGCCAGATAGCCGCGCACCAGGATACGACCTTCGATCTGTTCTGCGGTGGGGAATGGCCCCATGCCGGGTGCGGAAATATCGCGTTCCTCGAACGCCACATCGGCGGCTTTCAAGGTTTCGCCGTTGGCGAGGTTGCGCGCGGCGACCGGCACGCGCGCATAGACATGCACCGTGATCGGCAAATAGACCGTCCAGCTGCCGCGTTCCTTGCAGCGCAGGCCGATGTGCGAGCGCCCGTACAGGCGCGCACCGGTCGGCACGAAAGGCTCGATCCGGTCGCAGGGCTTGAGTTGCAGGCGCGGGTCCAGATGCCCCACTTCGACTTCGACGCGGGCGTTCTGCAAATCGACCTGTTGATCG